>JAAYXJ010000069.1 GCA_012515985.1 Gammaproteobacteria bacterium | reverse complement strand
GCTGCGGGTGCGCACGCAGCAGCCACGATGCCGCCGCCACGCCCGCAAGCCCAACCAGGGCGCCAGGCACAACGCCCATTGCCAGCGCCACGCCAATCCCGCCAAACAGCGCGATGCCGCCCGCAATCACCACGGCCGTGCCTGTCGCGGCCTCGAGGTCGCGGCGGCGTCGCATCTCGAACCACACCACCGCGGCCATCACTGGCGCCACCACGAGCGCGCACAGCGTGATCCAGACCAGCCGGCCGAGCCAGAACCCGGGCTCGCCGGGATCGCCAGCGTCGATTGGCGCGCCCAGCCGCTCGCCCAGCCACGCCGCGGGCAGCTCGGCCAGCTTGTGCCACAGGTACAGGGGCATGCCCAGCGCGCTGAGCACGGCGACCACGCGCGCCGGCCGGTGCCGCTCCAGGAAGCGTCGCGCCGGGGCTTCGCACAGCAGCACCAGCCCCAGCTGGAGCCACATCACCCCGACCAGGGCCAGGGTCGGCGGCAGCATGTTGTTGCCGGCCAGCTCCACCCCCACCATTGCGACCGGGTACCCGCTGGCGATGGCCGCGGCCAGCCACGCCACGCCCAGCGCCAACAGGGCCAGGCCGGCGCGGGGACCGCCAAAGCGGCCCTGCTTCCAGGCGATGCCCAGCTGCTGCGGCAGCAGCCAGACCGCCAGCATGTTGACCCAGCCAGCCCCGGGCGCGCTGTCGCGCACGCGCGCTCCCAGTTCCAGGAGGTCGGCCGGCCCGCGCAGCCCGGCGCGCAGCAGGTCGGCCGCGGCGGCAACCAGGATCAGCGCCGCCACCGCCCCCAGGCCGAACCGCCGGTCCGCCCGCACCGCCAGCGGCAACAGCGCCTGCACCCCCAGCAGCATCAGCAGGAACCACAGGTGGATGGTGAGCGAGGTGTTGAACGCCTCGAGCAGGCGGCCACCGGTGAACATCGCCAGCAGCGCCAGCGCGGCCAGCACGGCAAGGTAGGTCACCGCCGGCCGTGCCAGGCCCAGCGCCCTGCGCGCCCACCACCGCAGCTGGGACTGGCCGGCATCCAGGCGCCGCGCGACGCCCGGCGCACTGACCGCGGCCGACACGAACACGAACAGCGGCACCACCTGCACCACCCAGGTGATGACGCCGGCGGCATCCCACGTTGCCAGCAGGTGGTCGGTGCCCGCGAGCCTCCCATCCACCAGCCTGGGCAGCGTTGCCACCCAGTGCCCGAGCACCACCACCAGCAGCGCGCCGGCGCGCAGCGCATCGGGATACCGGTCGCGTGATTCCATCGGCAAAGCATACGCAAGGCGGGGCCGCGCCCTGCAGCGAACCGGCCCGTTTGTTACCCTGACCAGCGGCCGCCAGCGCCCGAGCGCTCGTTGCGAAGCGCGCGCATGCGGCCCTTTCGCTGGTCCGGGGGTCATTCCACGCAGCCCTGCAGCAGGCGCCACGCCGCCCGCGCGCTGCCCCCTTTTTACCTGGGCCAAAGCCAACCAAGGCGGCATTTCCGCGGGGCCTTCGCGTCCTGCTGGCTGGCGTCACCCACTGTGGAGGTCACTCTATGGAAGCACTTGCCCGCGCTTTCCCGCACGAAGAATCCGGCGACGAGATCGAATCCGGGACCCATATCCCGGCCCGCGAGTTCAAGGTCTACACCAACCGCCAGCTTGACCGGATCAGGCAGCTGCAGCGCCTTTCCGAAGCCCAGCGCTTCGAAATCAAGGTGGTCAGCCAGGTGCTGCCGTTCCGGGTCAACGAGTACGTGCTCGAGGAGCTGATCGACTGGGACAACATCCCCGATGATCCGATGTTCCGGCTGCTGTTCCCGCAGCGCGAAATGCTCAGGCCCGCGGACTTCGATGCGGTGGCGGAACTGGTCCGCGGTGGCGCCTCGACCGCCGAGATGGCCCCGGTGATCAAGCGGGTGCGCGATGGCCTCAACCCGCATCCCGCCGGGCAGATGGACCTCAACCTGCCCATGCTCGACGGCGAGCCGCTGCCGGGCATGCAGCACAAGTACCGCGAGACGGTGCTGTTCTTCCCCAGCCAGGGCCAGGTGTGCCACAGCTACTGCACGTTCTGCTTCCGCTGGGCGCAGTTCGTGGGCGACAAGGAGCTGCGCTTTGCCTCCAGCGAGGCCGACCAGCTGCACGGCTACCTGGCCGCCCACCCCGAGGTCAGCGACCTGCTGGTGACCGGCGGCGACCCGATGGTGATGAAGGCGCGCCACCTGCGCGGCTATCTCGAAGGCCTGATGAAGCCGGAGCTGGCGCACGTCACCAACATCCGCATCGGCTCCAAGAGCCTGACCTTCTGGCCCTACCGCTTCGTCACCGATCCGGACGCCGACGAGGTGCTGGCGCTGCTGCGCGAGCTGGTAGAGGCCGGCAAGCACGTCGCCTTCATGGCCCACTTCAACCACTGGCGCGAAATGGAAACGCCGGTCTGCCGCGAGGCGATCCGCCGCATCCGCGCCACCGGCGCGCAGATCCGCACCCAGGCGCCGCTGCTGCACCACATCAACGACGACGCCGGCGTGTGGGCGCGGATGTGGCGCACCCAGGTGCAGCTGGGGATGGTTCCCTATTACATGTTCGTCGAGCGCGACACCGGGGCGCAGCACTACTTCGAAGTGCCGCTGGCGCGGGCCTGGGAAATCTACCGGGAGGCGATGCAGCAGGTGTCGGGTCTGGCGCGCACCGCGCGCGGGCCATCGATGTCCGCTGATCCCGGCAAGGTCGAGATCCAGGGCGTGACCGAGATCAACGGCGAGAAGGTGTTCGTGCTGCGCTTCATCCAGGGGCGCGACCCGGACTGGGTGCAGCGGCCGTTTCTCGCGAAGTACGACGAAAAGGCGACCTGGCTGCCACACCTGAAGCCGGCCTTGGGCGCCGAAAAGTTCTTCTATGAAGAAGACTTCGCCGACCTCAAGGCGGAAAAGCTGGCCATGATCTGACCGGTCATGTCCACCCGGCTTGACCTTCCCACGATGGGAAGGTTTAGGCTGGTGCCATGGACAAGACAACCGTAATGCCCGCTCCGGTCCAGCTGCCCGTCGAGGGCATGCACTGCGCTTCTTGCGTGGGCCGCATTGAAGCCGCCCTGGCAGCCGTGGAGGGCGTGGCAAGTGCCAGCGCCAACCTCGCCACGGGCCGGGTGCAGGTGCAGGCCCGGCCGGGCGAAGCGCCGGATGTGGCGGCCCTGGTGCGCGCCATCGAGAAGACCGGCTACCGCGTGCCCGCCGACAGCATCGAGCTGGCGGTCGAGGGCATGACCTGTGCGTCCTGCGTGGGCCGCGTCGAGCGCGCACTGCAGGCCGTGCCGGGGGTCGAGCGCGCGGCAGTGAACCTGGCCACGGGGCGTGCCACCGTGCAGGGCCATGTCCCGGAGCAGGCGCTGGTGGATGCCATCGCCGGCGCCGGCTACCGCGCCGCGCCGCTGGATCCGTTCGCGCCCGCAGGCGTGGACGAGGCGACCGAACGCCGTGACGCCGAGCGCCGGGCGCTGGGCCGCGACGTGCTGGTCGCGGCCGCCCTGGCCCTGCCGGTGTTCCTGCTGGAGATGGGCACGCACCTGGTCCCGGGCATGCACGCCTGGGTGGACCAGGCGATCGGCATCCAGCGCAGCTGGCTCCTGCAGTTCGTGCTGACCACGCTGGTGCTGGTGTTCCCGGGCCGCCGCTTCTACACCACCGGCTTCCCCGCCCTGTTCCGGCTGGCGCCCGACATGAACTCGCTGGTGGCCGTGGGCACGCTGGCTGCGTGGGGTTATTCGGTGGTTGCCACGTTCGCGCCGGGGCTGCTGCCCGCCGGGACCGTGAACGTGTACTACGAGGCCGCCGCGGTCATCGTCGTGCTGGTGCTGCTCGGCCGCTGGCTGGAAGCCAGGGCCAAGGGACGAACGTCCGAGGCCATCAAGCGCCTGGTGAGCCTGCAGCCTGCGGTTGCGCAGGTGGTACGCGACGGGCAAACGGTGGAAGTGCCGGTGTCGGACGTCGTTGCCGGCGACCTGGTCGCGGTGCGGCCGGGCGAGCGCGTTCCCGTGGACGGAGAGGTGACCGAGGGCACGAGCTGGGTCGACGAATCCATGATCACCGGCGAGCCGGTGCCGGTGGAAAAAGGCCCCGGCAGCGAAGTGGTCGGCGGCACGGTGAACCAGAAGGGCGCGTTCACGCTACGCGCGACCGCGGTCGGCGGACAGACGGTGCTGGCCCAGATCATCCGCATGGTGGAACAGGCCCAGGGCTCGAAGCTGCCGATCCAGGCCATGGTCGACCGGGTCACGCTGTGGTTCGTACCGGCGGTGATGCTGGCGGCGCTGCTGACCTTCATCGTGTGGCTGGTGTTCGGGCCCGAGCCGGCGCTCACCTTCGGCCTGGTCAACGCGGTGGCGGTGCTGATCATCGCCTGCCCCTGCGCCATGGGCCTGGCCACGCCGACCTCGATCATGGTCGGCACCGGCCGCGGCGCCGAGCTGGGCGTGCTGTTCCGCAAGGGCGAAGCACTGCAGCTGCTGCGCGATGCCCGGGTGGTGGCGGTGGACAAGACCGGCACGCTCACCGAAGGCCGCCCGGCGCTGACCGACCTGGACGTGGCGGGAGACTTTGAGCGCGCCCAGGTGCTGCGGCTGGTGGCCGCGGTGGAGTCGAGCTCCGAGCACCCGATCGCCCGCGCCATCGTGGACGCCGCCCGGGCCGAAGGCATCGAGGTCCCGCGGCCGCAGGATTTCGAATCCATTACCGGCATGGGCGTGCGCGCCAGCGTGGATGGCCGCAGGGTGGAAGTCGGCGCCGACCGCCACATGCGGTCGCTGGGCCTGGACGTCAGCGCGTTTGCCGCCACTGCCCAACGCCTGGGCAGCGAAGGCAAGTCGCCGCTCTACGCCGCCATCGACGGCCGGCTGGCCGCGATCATCGCCGTAGCCGACCCGATCAAGACCGATACGCCGGCCGCCATCAAGGCGCTGCACGACCTGGGCCTGAAGGTGGCCATGATCACCGGCGACAACGCCCGCACCGCGCAGGCGATCGCCGACCGCCTGGGCATCGATGAGGTCGTGGCCGAGGTGCTGCCCGACGGCAAGGTCGAGGCCGTGCAGGCGCTGCGCTCGAACCACGGCCCGGTGGCCTTCGTCGGCGACGGCATCAACGACGCGCCGGCGCTGGCCGAGGCCGAGGTGGGCATTGCCATCGGCACCGGCACCGACATCGCGGTGGAGGCGGCCGACGTGGTTCTGATGTCGGGCAGCCTGCAGGGCGTGCCGACCGCGATCGCGCTGTCCAAGGCCACCATCGGCAACATCCGCCAGAACCTGTTCTGGGCCTTTGCCTACAACACCGCGCTGATCCCGGTGGCGGCAGGCGTGCTGTACCCGGCGTTCGGCATCCTGCTCTCGCCGATCCTCGCCGCCGGCGCGATGTCGCTGTCGAGCGTGTTCGTGCTGGCCAACGCGCTGCGGCTGCGCCGCTTCCAGCCCCCGGAGGCGGCATGACCGCACCGCGTGAGATGACCATCGGCGAGGCGGCCGCCGCGTCGGGCGTCTCGGCCAAGATGATCCGTTATTACGAAGAGGCCGGCCTCATCCCCGAAGCCGGCCGCACCGCCAGCGGCTACCGCATCTATGGCGAGGCCGACGTGCACCGCCTGCGCTTCATCCGCCGCGCCCGCGAACTCGGCTTCGCGATGCCCGAGATCGCCGACCTGCTCGGCCTGTGGAACGACCGCTCCCGCCGCAGCGCCGACGTCAAGCGCCTGGCCCAGCGACACATTGCCGACCTGGAGGAGCGCATCGCCAAGCTGCGCGAAATGGCCGATACCCTGCAGACGCTGGCCGACTGCTGCGCAGGCGACGATCGACCCGACTGCCCGATCCTGGAGGATCTTGAAGATCCTGCCGGGCGCAACTCCCGGCCCGGCCAGCGCGACGACGATTGACGTTGTTCCAGGCGGCCATCACCCGCACTTGGAATAGCCGCAGTTCAGGCACGTGGCGCAGCCGTCCATGATCACGATGGCCTTGGTGCTGCACTTGTGGCACATGGTGGCCGACGGCGGGAAGCTGGTGCCGTCGCCGGTGACGGCCACATCCTCGCCGGCGCCGTCGCGGCCCTGGTCGGCCAGCAGCTCCCCTACGGGGCCGGCGTCTTCGGCGCGGGCGGTGGCGTCAGCGTTTTTTTTTGAGCGGTCCTCGTACTGGCGGCGCTTCTCTTCGATCAGCGCGCGCTGCGCGTCGCTCATCTCGGGATCGTGCAGCAGGCCGATGCTCTTGAGGTGTTCCTCGACGATGCAGCCCAGCTCGGCCACCAGCGAAGGCATGTACACGCCGCCGGCCTTGAAGTAGCCGCCGCGCGGGTCGAACACCGCCTTCATCTCCTCCACCAGGAAGGTCACGTCGCCGCCCTTGCGGAACACCGCGCTCATGATCCGGGTGAGCGCCACGATCCACTGGAAGTGCTCCATGGACTTGGAGTTGATGAAGATCTCGAACGGCCGGCGCTGCTCGTGCTCGGTGCCGCCGTTGAGGACGATGTCGTTGATGGTCACGTACATCGCGTGCTCCACCAGCGGCGACTTGATCTTGTAGGTGCTGCCGATCAGCACGTCCGGGCGCTCGATGCGCTCGTGCATCTGGATCACGTCGGCGCTGGCCTTGCGCGCGGGTTCGGCCGGCGCGGCGGCGCCCGCCTTCCCCTCCTTGCTGTCTTCGGGGGTGGCGACGGAGTAGCCGACGATCTTCTTCTGGATCCTGACGGTCATTGCAGTCTCTCGGTAATGCGTGTCTTGTCGATGTTGAACCGGCCTGGCTGCGGGCTGCCCCCTCCCGGGTCACGGGAGGGGGCGGGCTGCATCAGCCGGCACCCTTGCCGGACGGTCCGGCACCGGTCTTGCCGGTGGATTTTTTCCCGGCGGTGGGCCCGGGAGCGGTCTTTGTTGCCGCCGCCTTCTTCGCCACCTTCTTCGCCACCTTCTTCGCCGCCTTCTTCGCCGCCTTCTTCGCCGGCGCCTTCGTGGCAGCCGCGGCCGATGACGTCTTCAGGGCTGCCTTTTTCGGCATCACCTGCTTGCTGGCCGGCTTGCCGGCGCTGGCGCTGGAGGCGCTCTTCTTCGCCGCCCTGCCCACGCCCTTGCGCTTGAGCTCCTCGGCTTCGGCGCGCGCACTGTCCCTGGTGGCATTGAGCTTCTGCCTGGTCCGGTCGATGCCCTTGCTGGCGGCCTCGCTGACCTTCTTGGCCCGCTTGCTGACGGTGCCGGCCGCCTTCTTCGCCGTGCCCTGGACCCGGCTGGCCGCCTTGCGCGCGCGGCCGGCCACGGTCGCACCGACCTTCTTCGCCTTGGCCGCCGCGGTTTCCGCGGTCCCCGCCACCGTCGCCGTCACTCCGTTACCGTTGCTCATCGGTATGTCCTCGTCTGGGATACGGGCCCCGCGCCCGTGGGGCGAATCTAGCGCGAACCGGGGTCCTGCGCGCAATCAGAACTTGCCGTAATACCCCTCCTTGAGGGCGTCAAAGAGATTGGCGGCGGTATGCACTTCGCCGTCGTACTCGATCTCCTGGTTGCCCTTGACCTCCACCACCTCGCCGTCCTCGAGCTCGAAGCGGTAGGTGGTGTTCTCCAGGTCCTTTTCCTTCACCAGCACGCCCTGGAAGGCGGCCGGGTTGAAGCGGAAGGTGGTGCAGCCCTTCAGGCCCTGGCGCCAGGCATAGGTGTAGATGTCCTTGAAGTCCTCGTACGGATAGTCGGTGGGGACGTTCGCGGTCTTGGAGATCGAGCTGTCCACCCACTTCTGCGCCGCCGCCTGCACGTCCACGTGTTCCCTGGGCGAGATGTCGTCGGCGGAGATGAAGTAGTCGGGCAGCTGCGCGTCGGGATCCTCCGAAAACGGCATGGCCTCCGGATTGACCAGCTGGCGGTAGGCGAGCAGCTCGAAGGAGTACACGTCCACCTTTTCCTTGCTCTTGCGGCCCTCGCGGATCACGTTGCGGCTGTAGTGGTGGGCAAAGCTCGGTTCGATGCCGTTGGAAGCGTTGTTGGCCAGGCTCAGCGAGATCGTGCCGGTGGGCGCGATCGACGTGTGGTGGGTGAAGCGCGCGCCGGTCTCGGTCAGCTGCTCCACCAGCTCCGGGGCCACCGCGGCCACCTGCTGCATGTAGCGCGAATAGCGCGCGTGCAGCACCTTGCCGGGGATCTCCTGGCCGATCTTCCAGCCGTCCTTCTTCATCTCCGGGCGCTTGCGCAGCATCTCCGCGGTGACGGTGAAGCGCTCCTCCATGATCGGCGCCGGGCCCTTCTCCTGGGCCAGCGCCAGGCCCGTTTCCCAGCCGGCGATGGCCATGTCGCGGGACACGCGCTCGGTGAATTCGCAGCTTTCCGCCGAGCCGTACTTCATCCGCAGCATGGTCAGGGTGGATCCCAGGCCCAGGAAGCCCATGCCGTGGCGGCGCTTGCGCATGATCTCCTGGCGCTGCTGTTCCAGCGGCAGGCCGTTGATCTCCACCACGTTGTCCAGCATGCGGGTGAAGATG
>JAAYXJ010000068.1 GCA_012515985.1 Gammaproteobacteria bacterium | reverse complement strand
TCGGCCGGGTCTTTCCCCTGGCTTCAACGATGCGCTGGCTCCATTCCCGTCTCCGCTCCCCGCTGCTGCTGGCCTGCGCCGCGCTGCTGGTGGCCGCCTGCGGCAGCCGCGAGGTGCGGCCGGTGGCGCCGGTGGCGATCGATCCCACGCCGGCACCGCTGCCGGCCCCGCCGCCGGTGCGGGTGGGCCTGGCGCTGGGCGGCGGCGCGGCCAAGGGCTTCGCCCATATCGGCGTGATCAAGATGCTCGAGGCCAACGGCATCAATGTGGACGTGGTGGCAGGGACCAGCGCCGGCAGCGTGGTGGGGGCGATGTACGCCTCGGGCATGGACCCCTTCGCCCTGCAGGAGCACGCGGTGGCGCTGGACGAGGCGTCGATCCGCGACGTGCGACTGTTCTCCGGCGGCCTGCTGCAGGGACAGAAGCTGCAGGACTACGTGAACCAGCAGGTGGGCAACAGGCCGATCGAACGCCTGGGCAAGCCGTTCGCCGCGGTGGCCACGCGGCTGGATACGGGCGAGCGCACGGTGTTCGTGCGCGGCAACACCGGCCAGGCGGTGCGCGCTTCCAGCGCGGTACCGGGCGTGTTCGAGCCGGCCCGGATCGGCGGCCACAGCTATGTGGATGGCGGCGTGAGCAGCCCGGTGCCGGTGGATGCCGCGCGCCAGCTGGGCGCCGACGTGGTGATTGCCGTCGACATCTCCACCCGGGCCTCGGGCATCGCGCCCGCGGACATGCTGGGCATCGTCAACCAGTCGATCGCGATCATGGGCCAGCGCCTGGGCGCTGAGGAGCGCCGCCGCGCGGACGTGCTGATCCGGCCCGAGGTCAACGACATCGGCCCGGCCGATTTCAGCCAGCGTGCGCGGGCCATCGCCCAGGGCGAGCGCGCGGCCCTGGCGGCGCTGCCACAGGTGCGGGCGGCGATCGCGCGGGTGCAGGAGCAGCGCGCGGCCGCCCTGGCACCGCCGCCGCGCGATCCGGAACCGGTTGCCTGCGAACGCAGCTGGCTGCAGGCCCTGAACCCCCTGCGCACCGCCTGCCCGTAGGCCGCGCTACCCCGGCAGCGGCAGGCCACGGAAGGCCTTGACCGTGCGCAGCACGAAGTTGGAATTGACGTCGGCCACGCCGGCAGCGTTGAGCAGGCGATCGAGCAGGAAGCGGGAGAAGTGGTCCAGGTCCTGCACGACCACCTGCAGCAGGTAGTCCATGTCGCCGCTCAGGGCGTGGCAGGCGACCACCTCGTTCCAGCCCTGCACCGCGGTGGTGAACTTCTCGATGTAGCTGGCGTCGTGCTTTTCCAGCTGCACCCGCACGAAGGCCTGCAAGCCCAGGCCCAGCTGCTCGGCGTCCAGCTCCACCCGGTAGCCCGCGATGACCCCGCTGCGCTCCAGGCGCTGTACCCGGCGCAGGCAGGCCGAGGGCGAGAGGTGTACCCGCTCGGCGAGCTCGGCGTTGGTGAGGCGGCCGCGCCGCTGCAGCTCCGCCAGCAGCTGCAGGTCCGTGCGGTCAAGCTGGATTGACTGCATGTTCCATGCGCTCTTATCGACATTGACGCAATGATGTTGCCGGATTAACGGCGTTTTACGCAATAACGCAATCCGGTTGCGACAGCGCCGCGCTACGCTGGATGGACAGCCGTTCCAGGAGGGTTCCATGAGCATCCAGCCGCGCCGCGTCGAGAACCTGCACACTGACAAGGGCAAGGTGCCGGTGTACGCCACCGGCGTGGTCGAGCAGCCCTGGGACGACTACAGCGACGACGACCACCAGACCTGGGCCACGCTCTACGCCCGTCAGCGCGAGATCCTGCCCGGACGCGCCTGCCGCGAGTTCCTCGAGGCCCAGGACGCGATGGGCATGACCGCCGACCGGATCCCGAAGTTCTCCGAGCTCAACGTGGAACTGCGCAGGGCCACCGGCTGGGAGCTGATCGGGGTGGAGGGGCTGCTGCCGGAGCTGGACTTCTTCGAGCACCTGGCCAACCGCCGCTTCCCGGTGACCTGGTGGATCCGGCGCCCGGACCAGATCGACTACATCGAGGAACCGGACCTCTTCCACGACCTGTTCGGCCACGTGC
>JAAYXJ010000067.1 GCA_012515985.1 Gammaproteobacteria bacterium | reverse complement strand
CGGCCCCAGGCCGTCAGCCTGACTCCGCATCTGCCGCGGAAACCAGGCGGAGTTCCAGTTCCGACGCTGGCGCCGGCGAGGCGGTCAATGTCGCGCAGGCTGATGCCCCGGCGGCAGCCGCCGATGCTGGGGACAACGCCGGATCGGGCGGGGAGCGGGAAAAGAGCGCGCCCGGACCTGCGTCGGCATCGGGCGCCCCAGCTTCCACCGCCCCGGCGCAGGAAGCATCCACGGCGAAGACTGGCAACACCGGCCCGCGTCCGGTGACCGCCAACCTGTTCGAGGCCCCTGCCCCATCCCCTGCCGGGTCCAGCGAGGACGCGCCAGCGAAATCACCCGCCACTCGGGCGCCGGCGGAAGAACGCGCGGCGGGGCAGGAACCGGCTGGACAGTCATCCGCCAGGCCGGAGCCGGCCGCACCTGAGCCGGGTTCGCAGCAGCAGGCGGTGCAGGAGCCGGACGACGGCCACGCGCCCCGCGAAGGAAGCCCGGCAGACGAAACCCGCAGCGCCTGAGGCGCTGCGGGGGATGGCCCGCGCAGCGCCAGCCCCGGCAGGAGCCGGCCTCAGAGCGTCTGTGCGGGATCCATCAGCCCGTATTGGCTTGCCAGGCGGGCCAGCGCGATCATGTCGTTGATCTGGAGCTTCTCGAACAGCCGCGTCTTGTGGGTGTTGATGGTCTTGGCGCTCAGGCTCAGCCGCCGGGCGATCTGCTCCTGGCGCAGGCCCTGGATCAGCAACATGGCGATTTCCATTTCGCGCGCCGTCAGCGCGTCGAACGGACTGTCGTCGCCGTCGAGTCCCGACAGGGCCATGTTCTGGGCGATGCTGCTGGCCAGATAGCGCTTGCCGGCCGCGACGGTGCGCACGGCGCGCACCAGCTCACTGGCGTCCCCGCCCTTGCCGACGTAGCCCGATGCGCCCGCTTCGATGAGGCGCTTGGGCATCGGCCCGTCTTCAAGCACCGATACCACGATCACCCGCGTGCCGTAGTCGCCGCGGACGATCCGCTCGGTGACCTCAAGCCCGCTGACGCCCGGCAGGTGGAGGTCGCACAGCACGACATCCGGCTTGAGCCGCCGGATGTTGGGCAGTGCGTCCTCGCCACAATCGGCTTCCCCGACGATCTCGATGTCATCCTCGCCTGCGAGGATCATGCGCAGTCCCGTGCGCACGAGTGCATGGTCGTCGACCATGTAGACCCGTATGGTCATTCCCTGTACCCCTTTGACAATCCCCCGCATGTGAGGCTAGCGGCTGCCGTGACGCGCCGCAAGCGTACGGGCGTCACAAAATCGCGGCAATTGTTCGGGAGATCAGGCAGTTGGGCGTACAGGTTGGCGGATGGGGTGGGATTCGAACCCACGAACGGTTTCCCGTTGCCGGTTTTCAAGACCGGTGCCTTCAACCACTCGGCCACCCATCCGTTGTCCTGATTATCCCGCATCAGCGCGCCCGGTGCGCTGTGGGAAACGCTGGGCCCTGGGGTCAGGCGGCGTCGCCCAGGTCTTCGGCCTTGCAGTTGAGGCTGGACTGCTCCAGCAGCCGCGGCATGTTTTCGGCCAGATGGTCGATGAACACCCGGACCGCCGGGAGCAGGCCGCTGCGGGAGGCGAAGACCGCGTGGCACACGCCCTGCGGAAGGCGCCACTCGGGCAAGACCACTTCCAGCTCGCCGCTGTGCACGGCGTCCGCGCACACGGTTTCGGGCAGCATCGTGATGCCCAGGCCCTGCTTGGCCAGCGACATGAGCATCGGGAAGTCGAATCCCGAGACCCGCGGCTTGAGATCGATGCGGCGGGTCTCGCCGTTGCGCTGCAGCTCCCAGCGCTGGCGCACCTCGTCCTCGGCCATGGTCATGGTGACGTGCTCGGCCAGGTCTTCGGGCTCGCTGGGACGGCCCGCGCCCTTCAGGTACCTGGGGCTGGCCACGAGCAGTTCCTGGATCTGCCCGAAGCTGCGCATGATCAGGCTGCCGTCGTCGTCGAATTTCGAACGCACGCGGATTGCTACGTCGAAGCCCTCGTTGATCAGGTCCACGCGGCGGTTGCTGACGTGCATCTGCACGCGCACCTGGGGATAGCGGGCGAGGAAATCCGGCAGCAGCTTGGGCATCAGCTGCTGGGCGATGTTGACGGGCACGCTGGCTCGCACGATGCCCCGCGGCTCGGCGCTCAGGCGGTCGACGACCTCGCGCGCCGCGGCGGCTTCGGCGAGCATCGAGCGGGCATGGCGATAGACGCTCTGGCCCACGTCGGTCACCGCGAAGCGGCGCGTGGAGCGCTGCAACAGGCGCACGCCCAGCTCGTTTTCCAACTGGCTGATGCGCCTGCTCAGGCGTGATTTGGGAATGCCCTGGGCGCGCTCGGCGGCTGCGAACCCACCGTGCTCGACCACCAGGGCGAAGTAGTACAGGTCATTGAGATCCTGCATGGGCGGGTCCTTTGGGTGGAACGATCCCTCGATTTTAACCTTTTTCGTCCCATTGGCACAACGTCAGGCGATCCGGTCGACGCCATCCATGTACGGCTGCAACACCGGCGGGACCGCGATGCTGCCATCGGCCTGCTGGAAGTTTTCCATCACCGCGACCAGCGCCCTGCCCACCGCGACCCCGGAACCGTTGAGGGTGTGCACCGGCTCGGTCCGCCCGGTTTCGGGATTGCGCCAGCGCGCCTGCATCCGCCGCGCCTGGAAGTCACCGCAGTTGGATACCGAGGAAATCTCCCGGTAACGCTTCTGCGACGGCAGCCAGACTTCCAGGTCCCAGGTCTTGCGGGCGGAAAAACCCATGTCGCCGGTGCACAGCAGGACGCGCCGGTACGGCAGTTCCAGCTTCTCCAGCACCACCTCCGCGGCCCGCACCATGTGCGCGTGCTCGGCATCGCTCTGCGCCGGGGTGGCGATCGCGACGAGTTCCACCTTCTCGAACTGGTGCTGGCGGATCATGCCGCGCACGTCGCGGCCGTGGCTGCCGGCTTCGGCGCGGAAGCACATCGAGTGCGCGGTGAGCCGCATCGGGAGGTCGTCCGCATCCAGGATGTCCCCGCGCACCATGTTGGTCAGCGGCACTTCCGCGGTGGGCACCAGGTAACGCCTGGACTCCCCGACCATCGTGGAGAACAGGTCCTCCTCGAACTTGGGCAGCTGGCCCGTGCCCTGCATGGCATCGGCGCTGACGATCACCGGGACGTTGGTTTCCTCGTAGCCGTGCGTGGACACGTGCAGGTCGAGCATGAACTGCGCCAGGGCCCGGTGCAGCCGCGCGAGCTGGCCGCGCAGCACGGTGAAGCGGGCACCGGAGAGCTTGGCGGCCGTTTCCCCATCGAGCCAGCCGTTGCGCGCGCCCAGTTCCACGTGGTCAAGCACCGGGAAATCGAAATCGCGCGGCTCGCCCCAGCGGCGTTCCTCGACGTTGTCGTCCTCGTCCTTGCCCACCGGGACGTCCTCCGCCGGGAGGTTGGGAATTTCCAGGGCGATGCGTTCGAGGGCTTCGCGCGCATCCTGCAGCGCCTGCTCGTTGGCCTTGAGCTCCTCCCCGAAACCGGCCACCTCGGCCAGCAGCGCCGCGACGTCGCCGCCCTGGGCCTTGACCTTGCCGATCTCCCTGCTGCGCGTGTTGCGCAGGTTCTGGAGCTCCTGCGTTCGCACCTGCAGCTGCTTGCGTTCGGTCTCCAGGGCCTGCACCGCTTCAACGTCGAGGGTGAAGCCGCGCGAGGCGCGGAGGCGTTCGGCCAGGGCGGGAAGGTCGTTGCGCAGCAGGTTGGGATCGAGCATGGGAAGGTTCGTTGGTTGCGTGGCCGGACATTATCGCCCGAGTGCCGCCGCGGCGTCCGCCGCCACGGGCTGTGCAAGAATCGGCCGGTCACTTTACGTGCAAGACAATCCATGGCCGAGCCAAACCATCGCCGTCGTCATGCGTCGCCGCGCTGGCTGATGTCGCTTTCAAGCTGGTGGATCGTGCCCGCCGCCGTGGCGCTTGGCCTGCTGATGTTCCTGGCCGTGTGGATGCAGCGCGAGCAGGCGCCCATGGAAACCGGCACCGTGCTGCCTGCAGTCGAAGTGGCCCCGGGGCACGGTGCGGCCACGCTGCCGGCGCCGCAGGATCCGGCGCCGGGTGACGGGCCGGCGGACGAAGCCACGGCAGATGGCCTCTTCAGCCTGCCCGAGGCTCCCCCCGCGCGACCCGCCGAAAGTGCTCCCCCGCCCCTGGCCGATCAGGAAGTCGAACCCGCGGTCGGGGCACCGCCCCCGGCCGCGTCGATGGCGAACCAGCCGCCGGTCGCGGTCCACACCCCGGGCCCGTCGTATCCGGGCCGATCGCTGCGTCGCCGCGAGTCGGGCGAAGTGCTGGTGCGCGCAGTCGTCGGCGCCGATGGCCGTCCCACCCAGGTGGAAGTGGCGCGCAGCAGTTCGCACCGGGCCCTGGACCAGGCCGCGGTGCGGGCGATCCGGCGCTGGCGCTTCAGGCCTGCGATGCGCGATGGCGAGGCCGTGACGGGTGTAGTGGAAATCCCGGTGACCTTCACGCCGCCGGGGCGCTGACGGCCGTGACGCTGGGCAAACATCTGCTGTGGGACCTTGGCTGATCGTCCCAGCGCTGCGATTCCATCAGCATGTCCATTCCCCCGCAGGATCATGGCCCCGGCCAGGACGAGCCGTACGAGGTCGCCGAAGCCCGTCGCCGCAGCGCGCGGCCGCTGGTGTGGCTGCTGCTCGCGATCGCGGCGCTGGCCCTGCTGTGGTATCTCTCCCGCCCCGACCTCCCGGAACCGGTGGCAGTGGAACCCCCGGTGGCCGAGGAGCCGGCCACGCCACCCGACCCCGCCGAAGCCGGGGACGCGGAAGATGGCGACGAGCCGGCCGAACCGGCCGCCGGGGCACCGTCGGGGCGTGCCGATCCTTCCGACCGCCCTGCCCCGCGCCCGGCCGACCGGCCGGCCGAACCACTGGCGCGCGTACAGCCCGAGTACCCCCGTGCGGCCCTGCGCACCCGCGAAGAAGGCACCGTGCTGCTGCTGGTGGAAGTGGATGCCGACGGCAGTGCAGCCTCGGTTGAGATTGAAAGCAGCAGCCGCTCGCATGAACTTGACCGGGCCGCGGTGGAAGCGGTGAGCCAGTGGACCTTCCGCCCGGCGATCGAAGACGGCCGGCCGGTGGCTTCCACGGTTACTGTGCCGGTGGACTTCCGGATCGATTGATCCCGCCGGCCCCGCCGGTTCGCAGGCCGAAGCCGGCACCACGCGCCAGCTCCACGAAGCCGGGGAACGAAGTGGCCACGTTCGCCACGTCCGCGATCCGGACCGCGCCCTGAGCAAGCTGCGCCGCCACTGCGAACGCCATCGCAACGCGATGATCGCCGTGGCTGTCGATCGTTCCGCCCTGCAGGGTGCCGCCATGGATCACGGCGCCGTCGGGCCGCTCGTCGACGCGGATGCCCAGCGCGCGCAGGCCGGCGGCCATCGTTGCGATCCGGTCCGACTCCTTGACCCGCAGTTCAGCGGCACCGCGCACCACGGTCGGCCCGCTGGCGCAGGCCGCGGCCACGAACAGCGCGGGGAATTCATCGATCATGTCCGCCACGTGCTCCTCCGGCACCTGGATGCCGCGCAGGGCGGCATGGCGCACCACCAGGTCGGCCACGGGCTCGCCCCCTTCTTCTCCGGCGGGATGCTCCTCGATGTCCGCGCCCATCAGCCGCAGCACAGGCAGCAGGCCGGTGCGGCGTGGGTTGGTGCCCACCCGCGACAGCCGCAGTTCCGACCCCGGCACCAGGGTGGCGGCCACGATGAAAAACGCCGCGGACGAAAAGTCGGCGGGCACGGACACGTCCGTGGCTCGCAGGCGATGGCCCCCGGACAGCTCCGCGCGGCCCGGCGCGAAATCCACCGGCCAGCCGAATGCGGCCAGCATGCGCTCGGTGTAATCGCGGGTGGGCCTGGGCTCCTCGACACGCGTGGTGCCCCGGGCGTAGAGCCCGGCCAGCAGGATGGCGGACTTCACTTGGGCACTGGCCACTTCCGATTCAAATGCAATGGCTTGCAGCTCATTCTTTGCCTGGATTGTCAATGGCGGCCGACCGTCGCGGGTGTCAATGCTGGCGCCCATGCGCGCCAGCGGCTCCGTCACCCTGCGCATGGGCCGGGTGGACAACGAGGCGTCCCCGGTGAGCACCGCATCAAAACCCTGGCCGGCGAGCAGGCCGGCCAGCAGGCGCATCGCGGTGCCGGAGTTGCCGCAGTCCAGCGGTCGTTGCGGCGCCTGGAGCCCGTGGATGCCCACGCCGTGGACCTCGCGCGTGCCCGGGGACGGCGCATCGATGCGCACGCCCATCTGGCGGAAGGCCTGCTCCGTCGCCCGCGCATCTTCACTCTCCAGGAAGCCCTCGATGCGTGACACCCCGTCCGCCAAGGCGGCCAGCATGATCGCCCGGTGCGACATGGACTTGTCCCCCGGCACCCGGAGCTCGCCCCGGAGCGGCCCGCCCTGCCCGGCCAGCCATGCCGGACTGCCGGTGGTGCCCGACGCCGGCTCCGCGGGGCTGGTCGTATTCAAGGCACTGCGACCGGATAGGAACCGAGCACCCGCACGTCACCCGCGAACCCGTCGATTTCCCGAAGGGCCTCCTGCAGCGGATCTTCCCCCGCGTGGCCGGCCACCTCGATGAAAAAGGCGTACTGCCAAAGCGCACCGTGCGCGGGGCGGGATTCAATGCGGTTCATGCTGATGCCCCGGCGCGCCAGCGGCTCCAGGATCCGGTACAGCGCGCCGGGCTGGTCGCGGATGAACACCAGCAGCGAGGTCCGGTCGTTGCCCGACGGCGGGAACGACGCGCGGCCGATCACCAGGAAGCGGGTGGTGTTGTCGGCACGGTCTTCGATCGGGCCGGCCACCACCTTCAGGCCATACACGTGGGTCGCTGCCTCGCCTGCGATCGCCGCGGCGTCGTCCGCGTTGCGCGCGCGCCGGGCGGCCTCGCCGTTACTGGCCACGGCGTGCCGTTCCACCTTGGGCAAGTGCTGCCGCAGCCACGCCTTGCACTGGGCCAGCGACATGCCATGCGAATACACGCGCTCCACATCCTCGATCCGGCCGGTGCGCGAAAGCAGGTACTGGTGCACGTGCAGCTCCACTTCGCCGCAGATCATCAGCGGTGAGGTGAGGAACATGTCCAGGGTGGACTGAATGGTGCCCTGCCCCGAGTTCTCCACCGGCACCACGCCGAAGTCCGCGTTGCCCGCGGCGACTTCGTCGAACACTTCTTCGATGCTGGCCAGCGGAAGGCCCTTGGCCGAATGGCCGAAGTGCTTTTGCACGGCCTGCTGCGAGAACGTGCCCTCCGGGCCGAGGTAGCCGATCCGGAGCGGCTCCTGCTGCGCCAGGCAGGCCGACATGATCTCGCGGAACAGGCGCACCAGCACCTCGTCCGAGAGCGGGCCCTGGTTGCGGTCGACCACCCGCCGCAGCACCTGTGCCTCGCGCTCGGGCCGGTAATAATCCACCGCCGCGGCCAGCTTGCCCTTGGCCTTGCCGACCTGCCGCGCCCACAGCGCGCGCTCGGCAATCAGGTTCTGGATTTCGCGGTCAATGCCGTCGATCTGTTCGCGCACGGAGGCCAGGTCGGCAGAGCCGGCCTTCTCCTTCGCCGCTTTCTTGCCGGTGGCCATCACCTCATCCATGCCGCTGCTGGAAGTCGCGCATGAAGGCCGCCAGTGCCTGCACCCCTTCCACCGGCATCGCGTTGTAGATTGATGCGCGCATGCCTCCGAGCACCCGGTGACCCTTGAGCGAGATGAGACCGGCCTCCTTCGCCTCGGCCAGGAACGGCCCGTCGAGCCCGTCGTCGTGGAGGAAGAACGGCACGTTCATGCGTGAGCGCACCGCCGGGTCGACGTCGTTGCGGTAGAAGCCGCCAGAGCCGTCGATGGCTGCGTACAGCAGCTTCGCCTTGTGCTCGCTGCGGCGGGCGAACTCCTCCACCCCGCCCTCGTCCAGCATCCACTTCACGGTCAGCCCGAGCAGGTACCAGTTCCAGGTGGGAGGGGTGTTGAGCATGGAGCCGGCCGCGAGCTGGGAGCGGAAATCAAAGATCTCCGCGCGCGGCTGTCCAGCGCGCTCCAGCAGGTCGCGGCGCACGATAACCACGCTGATGCCCACGGGCCCAAGGTTCTTCTGCGCGCCCGCGTAGATCATCCCGTAGCGCGATACGTCCAGGGGCCCGGACGCGATCGATGAGCTGAAGTCGGCGAACAGGGGCACGTCGCCGACGTCCGGCGTATCCCGGAATTCGACGCCATGGATGGTCTCGTTGGCGGTGATGTGGACATAGGCGGCGCCGTCCGTCAGCTGCCAGGTGTCGCGCGGGGGGATCGAACGGAAACCGTCGCCCTCGCTGCTGGCGGCGATCCGGAGGTCGACCCAGGGCGCAGCCTGCTTGAGCGCGGTCTGGCCCCAGTGGCCCGTCACCACGTAATCGGCGGGCTGGCCCGGGTCCGCGAAGTTCAACGCCATCAGCGCCTGCTGGGTGGTGGCGCCCCCGGCGGTGAACAGCACCGCGTAATCGTCCGGAATCCCCACCAGCGTGCGCAGGTCGCGTTCCGCCGCCTCGGCGACTTCCAGGAACTCGGGACCGCGATGGCTGAGTTCGACGATCGAAGCGCCCGCGCCGCGAAAATCGAGCATCTCGCGCTGCGCCTGCTCCAGGACGGGTTCAGGGAGCGCGGCGGGCCCGGGACTGAAGTTGAAGGCACGCGACATTGGATCTCCTTGGCTGGTTTCGCGCACACGAGTATGGCGCAGTGCAGCAGCGATGTCGCAACTCTTGCACCCTGCCTGTGGTCGAATGGGAACCCCCTTGCAGAGACCGATGACCATGGACCTGCGTGACGCGCTCAGAATCCCCGCCGCCGACGTCACCCCCGAGGACGTGTGGAAGCAGCGGCGCCGGCTCGTGGCCGGCCTGGCCGCGCTTCCCGCGCTGGGCATCGCCGGCTGTGCCGAGGCCGAACCACCCTTGCCTCCGGCCCCCACCCCCGCGCCCGCCCAGGTCCAGGATGGCTTCTCCACCGACGAGGAGCCCACGCGCTGGGAGGACGCCACCTCCTACAACAACTTCTACGAATTCGGCAGCGGGAAGTCGGACCCGTCGCGGGCCGCGCGCACGCTCCGGACCCACCCGTGGCAGGTGGAGGTCGGCGGGGAATGCGGTCGTCCGGGTGTCGTTGACCTGGACGGCCTGCTGGAGGGGCTGCTGCCGGAAGAGCGGATCTATCGGCTGCGCTGCGTGGAAGGATGGTCGATGGTGATCCCGTGGCTGGGCGTTCCCCTGGCCAGCGTGCTCCGGCGGTTCGAGCCCACCTCCAGGGCCAGATACGTCGCCTTTACCACCCTGGCCGACCCGGAACAGATGCCCGGTGTGCGCCAGCGGACCATCCGCTGGCCCTACCGCGAGGGCCTGCGCATCGACGAAGCCATGCACCCGCTGGCCTTCCTTGCCACCGGGATCTACGGGCGCCCGCTGCCACAGCAGAACGGCGCGCCGGTGCGCCTGGTGGTCCCGTGGAAATATGGTTTCAAGAGCATCAAGTCGATCGTGGAGATCCGCTTCACCGAAAAAATGCCGCCCACTTCGTGGAACCAGCTGCAGCCGCGCGAGTACGGTTTCTTCGCCAACGTCAATCCGCGGGTCGACCACCCGCGCTGGAGCCAGGCCACCGAGCGGCGCATCGCCGGGACCACGTCGCGGCTGGTGGCGAACCGCATCGAAACCCGCCTCTTCAACGGCTACGCCGACCAGGTTGCATCCATGTATTCGGGGATGGATCTGGCCAGGTGGTATTGAATGGTGCCAGGCCGGGGCCGCGCAGGCAGTCCCGGCGGCGGGAGGCTGCTGCCAAGGCGCTGGCGCACGCCTTGGCGCTGGTCCCGATGGGGGTGCTGCTGTGGCAGGCGTGGCAAGTGGCGGGTGGGGCCAACATCGATGCGCTGGGCGCGGATCCGGTAGCGGAGATCGAGCACCGCACGGGCATCTGGGCGCTCCGGCTGCTGCTGCTGACCCTGGCAATCACACCGCTGCGCCAGATCACCGGCCGATCCTGGCCGGTGAAGTTCAGGCGCATGCTCGGGCTGTACGCATTCTTCTATGCCAGCGTGCACCTGGCGGCCTTCCTGGTGCTGGACCTGGGTGGCTGGTGGAGCACCATTTTCCAGGAGGTCGTCCAGCGCCCTTACATCACGCTCGGCGTCCTCGCCTGGCTCGGCCTGGTGCCGCTTGCGATCACCTCGACCCGGGGCTGGATGCGACGCCTGGGGCGCCGCTGGGGCCAGCTGCACCGCATGGTCTATGCGGTAGCCGTGCTGGCGGTGGCGCATTTCTGGTGGATCGTGAAGTCCGACCTGCGCGAACCGCTGCTTTATGCGGCCATCCTCGCCGCCCTGCTCGCCTGGCGCCTGCTGCGGCGGGTCGCCGCGCGGCGCCGGGCCGCGGCCGCTCAGCCTGCGCCGTAGAGGAGCAGGAGGCCCAGCAACATCGCGATCAGCACCGCGGCGAGCAGCACAAGCGGCAGCCGCCAGCGTGAGCCGGACGCCCGTCCTGCAGCGCCGGAAGCGCGCCCCGCATCGTCCACGATCCCGATCGGCAATGGATCCTGCGCGGCTTCGCGCATCGGAGCTTCCACCACGAAGCGGTCATTGGCATCGAAGACCACCTGGTCGCCCGGCTGGAGTATCGCGTCGCGCACGCGTTCCCCGTTCACCACGCTGCCCTCATCGGAGCCCAGGTCGCGCAGCCAGACCTCGCCGGACACCAGCTCCAGGCGCGCGTGCCGATCGGCGAAGGCGGGGTTGTCGATGCGGATGTCCGCGGACGCCGCGCGGCCCACCAGCCGCGGCATTTCCAGCGTGAAGCTGCGCCCGTGGTGGCGACCACCGAGCCCGCGCAGGACCACGCGCGGATCAGCAGCGCCATCCCCCGCCGCGTCCGGCCCGGCTGCGGGCGGCACGCGCGCCTCGCCTCCCACCAGGCGGACCTCGTGGCCATCAAGGTAAACCGAATCACCGACACGCAGCATCGCCAGCCGCCGGACCTCGCGGCCGTTGACGTGCACGCCCCGCGCCCCGCTGCCCACCGTCAGCCACACGCCGCGCCGGTCGACGCAGAAGCACGCAAGCGCCCCGGGGCCTTCTTCCACCACCCCAAGTCCGCCGCCTGCAGGGCCCACGTGATGCATGCCCACGTCCAGGGTCAGCTCGTGGGGACCGGTGTCGTGGAGGAAACGGAGTCGGAGCGGCTGCATGCGGCAGGAATCTATCACGCCACTTGCGCGTGCGGTCGCTAGAATGCAACCACCCGGCACACGTGGACCCTCAATGGGCGATATCGACATCCGCCATCCGCACTCGCTTCCGCTGCCCCGGGCACGCGAAGCCATCGAGGAGGCCGCGCAGCGGCTCTCGCAGAAATTCGGCATCGACTATGCCTGGGACGGCGACCGGGTGGATTTCCGCCGTTCCGGGCTGGATGGCCGCATCCACCTGGCCCCAGGGGAGCTGCGCGTGACCGCCAGGCTCGGCTTCCTGCTCTCGGCGATGAAGGGGCCGATCGAAACCGAGATCCGGCGCGTGCTGGCGGAGCGCCTGGGCAGCTGACCCCACCACACAGTCCCGTTCGGGCAGGAGGCAACATGGCTGGCAGCAACGACGACACCACCCGGCAACCCCACGACGGACCCACGGAGAAGAAGGCCAGGCGCGTCCATGACGCGGCCGAGGGCATCGAACAGCAGGCCGAGCGCCTCGCCAGGAGCCTTGGCGAGTCCGCGCACCATGTATGGCTGGCTGGCGTCGGCGCGCTCGCCCGGGCCCAGTCGGAAGGCAGCCGGCTGTTTTCCTCGCTGGTGGAAGAAGGCGCCGAGCTCGAGCGGCAGGCCCGGAAGGCCGCCGGCGACCGCGCGACGGAAGCCAGGGAGGCGCTGGAAACCGGCGTGGATGAGGTCCGCGGCAAGGCGGGCGATGCCTGGGAGCGGCTTGAGCGGGGTTTCGACGAGCGGATGCAGCGGACGCTGGCGCGCCTGGGCGTCCCCAGCCGCGAGGATTTACGTGCGCTGGAGCGGCAGGTGGAGGCCCTGCGCGCCGAACTGCGGCGCGAACGCGCCGCCACCGCGGCCCGCCGGACGGCGGCGCGCCCAGGCACGTCGACGACGGAGACAGACCGCCCGGATGCCGCGCAAGGCGGGCCGGCGCCCGGCGGTGCTCCGGAGGGCGCAGGCGAATAATTCTTCGCCTGCGCCGCGGGCAGGCATGGCCGCGCGCAGGGCCTTGAACGACTGCGGACGGCGTATATATTTCATCAGGCAGTACAGGGGGCGTCTGGTGGACGGAAGCGGGAACTGGCTGATCGGCGTGGCCGTCGGCCTGCTGGTGGGTGGGTCGGGCACGCTGTTGGCGTGGAGCGTGCTGCGGCCGCGGGACGAGGCCCGTGCGGGGATCGAGGCCCTGGCAGGCGCGTCCTGGCGTGAATTCCTCAACCTGGTCCTGGCGGCGCTGGCGAGTCGTGGATACCGCCGCACGATCGATCGGGAAACCGCATCCGGGGATGCGGATTTCACCCTCGAACGCGAGGGCCGCACCTGGCTGCTTTCCTGCAAGCACGCGCGCTCATACGTGCTGGGCAAACCGAGCGTGGAGCATCTCGCCAACGATATCCGCCTGGCTGGCGCGGCCGGCGGCTTCCTCGTGACCCAGGGCACGATCCTGGAGGAGGCGCGGGAGCCGGCCCGGCGCCATGGCATCGAGCTTCTCGGCAGCGATGCCCTCTGGAGCGAACTGCGCGAATTCATCAAGCCTTCCCAGCGCGCCGGGATCAACGCAGCCGCCAACGCGCTTGCGCGACGGCGGATCCTCCTGTCATGGCTCCTCGCGGTGCTTGCCGGCATTGCCGCCTGGACGCTGCTTCCGGAGGAACCGGCACCCGTACCTGCACCGGCGTCCGCAGCGCCCGCCCCGCTTGGCGCGGCGCGGGACACGCCCGAAGTGGAAGCCGAACCCCTCCAGCCCACCCTCAGCCTGGAGCAGCAGCGCGACGCTGTCGCACGCGCGGTCGCCACGTTGCCTGAAGTGACCCATGCGCTGTGGACCACCCGTTCCACGCTGGAGGTGCACCTGGCCAGCACGGACGGCGACGCGGCGGCTGCCATCTGCCAGATCGTGGAGGGCCATCCGGACCTGGCTGCCTCGCGCATCCAGCTCACTCCCCCCGCAGGCAGCGGCGGCCAGGTCCGCTTCCGCCAGTGCCGCGCATACTGACCCCGACGCGAGCCCCGGCTGCGGCGGATGCGCGCAGCCGAGGCCGGTTCCACTTGTGGAAAGGTCAAAGGAAGTTGCGACGCACCGTCAGGTACCAGTTGCGCGGCGGCGCGTAGTACGCGGTCTGGATGTTGGCCACCGAGGAGAACTCCTGGCCCTCCACCTTGTAGAGCTCGTCGGTGAGGTTGCGCACGCCGGCGCGGATCTGCCACGTGTACTGCGGCGAATCCCAGGAGGTGAACAGGCCGGCGGTGGTGTAGGCGTCCTGCATCAGGCCCGGCCGGTTGTCGACCGACAGCCAGGTGTCGCCGCGGTAGGCGACGTCGCCGCCCACGGTCAGGGTTCCGTTGCCACGCAGGTCGAAGCCGTGCTGCAGGGCGATGCGCGCGCTCCAGTCCGGCGAGAACGGCACGTGCTCGTGGAGCGTCGGATCGTAGGCCGGGTTGGACGGATCGGTGGTGCGAAGGTCCTCGAAGGACTTGTAGCTGGCGTCCATCCAGCTGACCTGGCCGCTGAGGCGGGTGGATTCCCCGAGCAGCGCCACGCCCTCGAACTCGAAGCCGTTGATCTCCATCTCGGCGGCATTGAGCACAGGGAACGAGAACGCCGGCGTGGGCGAGTCGGGGTTGAGGACCTCGGATACCCGCGCCTGGAAATCCTTGTAACTGCTGTGGAACGCGGCGACGTTGGCGGTCAGGCGGCCGTCGGCGGAGGACATCTTCACCCCCACCTCGTAGGTCCATACGAACTCCGGATCGAACACCGCCGAGGTGGTCTCCAGCGCGGTGTTGGCGCGACCGTTGAACCCGCCGGACTTGAAGCCGCGGTTGGCTGACACATAGCCCATCAGGTTGTCACTGAAGGCCTTCTGCAGGCTGACCGAAGGGGTCCACGCATCCCAGCTCTGCTTGCCGCTGAAGGCAACCGTTTCGTTGAGGGCGGCCATCACCGGCGCCCAGAACGTGCTGGTGGTCCGCCAGTAATCCTTCTCGTCGCGGGAGTAACGCAGGCCGGCCGCAAGCGTCCAGGTCGGCACGAATTCCCAGGTCACGTGGGCGAACGCCGCCACGCTGGTGGTGTCCAGGTCGTCGTCGATCGTGCGCAGGAACGAGATCGGCTCGCCGGCGAGCCCGAAGAAGTCGCTCGCGTACGCCTCCTGGTACGACGGCAGCTCCTCCTGCATGTAGTAGGCGCCGAAGATCGCCTGCAGGTTGCCGCCGTTGTCATACTGCAGCTGCAGCTCCTGACTGAACTGCTCCTGGTCCACCTCCACCAGCACGTCGCCCAGCTCCCACTCGGACGCGTCGATGTCGATGAAGGAGCTTGTATCGAGCTTGCGCCAGGCGGTGATGCTCTTCAGTCCCCATGGCCCGCCGAAATCCCACTGCAGGTTGGCGCTGACGCCCTTGTGGGTCATTTCCTGGCCCTGATCGGGGCGGAAGGAGGTGCGGGTGCGGAAGTCGTAGTCCGGATCGGGCTGGTGCAGCACGACGGGTCCGAACGCCAGGTCGGTGCGGATCAGGGGCGCCGTCGGATGCCCCAGCGTGAGCGCATTGTCCTGGCGGGTGTAGTCCGCCGAGAGCGTGGCGGTGAAGGCGTCGCTCGGCCGCAGCGCCAGCTTGGCGCGCATCGCGATCGTGTCTTCACCGTTGTAATCCTCGCCAGTGGCGGGATCCTCCACGTAGCCATCGCTCTTGAGCCATGCGCCCGCCAGGCTGAAGGCTGCGGCATCGCTGAGCTCCTGCCCGAGGTAGGCGCGCATGTCCCTGCGCCCGAAGTCGCCGATGCCGAACTCAACCGCCGCCCCCTGGTCGTCGAAGGGGTTCTTGGTATTGACCTTGATCGCGCCGCCGGTGGAGTTCTTGCCGTAAAGCGTACCCTGGGGCCCGCGCAGCACCTCGATCTGCTGGACGTCGAACAGCGAGAACAGCGCGCCATTGATGCGCGAGTAATACACGTCGTCGACGTACATGCCCACGCCCGGATCGAAGGTCTGCAGCGAGTCGGGCTGGCCGATGCCGCGGATGAAGACGTTGACCGTGTTGGACGAGCCGCGGCCGGGGACGATGTTGAGGTTCGGGACCGCGCCCTGCAGGCCGCTCACGTCGTGCGCCTGCAGGTCGCGCAGCTGCTCTTCGCCAAACGCGCTGACCGCCACCGGCACGTCCTGGATGGACTCGACCCGCCGGCGCGCGGTCACGGTGACCCCGTCCAGCGTGGTGGCCTCCACCTGCCCGGCGGGCGCTGGCGTCTCCTGCTCCTGCGCATGCGCGCCCAGCGACGCCATGCCCAGTACCACCGCCACGCTCAGAATATTGCGCTTCATCAAGATCTCTCCCCACGGGTCTGCGGATGTTGCGCCCGGCAGGGCGCGCCACGGCCGGTCCGGCCACGCTGCAAGCCTATGGGGCGGTCGCCGGGGCGGGCACTTGTACCTTCGGACAATGTGAGCGGCAAGGGAGCGTGGAGACACTGGCGGCCGCCTTCCCAGGACCCATGTGCCCATGTCCCTGCTGATCGTGCTCGGTGCGCTGAGCTTCCTGATGTATGTCGCCTACCGCGGCCACAGCGTGATCCTGTTCGCGCCGGTGGCGGCAATGGGCGCCGTGCTCCTGACCGATCCGGAACTGGTGGCGCCGATGTTCACCGGGCTGTTCATGGACCGCATGGTGGGCTTCCTGAAGCTGTATTTCCCCGTGTTCCTGCTGGGCGCGGTGTTCGGCAAGCTGATCGAGATCTCGGGCTTTTCCAAGGCCATCGTGGCCGCGACCATCCGCCTGTTCGGACCGCAGCGGGCGATGCTCTCCATCGTCACCGTCTGCGCCCTGCTCACCTATGGTGGCGTGTCGCTGTTCGTCGTGGTCTTCGCGGTGTACCCCTTTGCCGCGGAACTGTTCCGCCAGGCGGCGATCCCCAAGCGACTGATCCCGGGCACCATCGCCCTGGGCGCCTTCACCTTCACCATGATGGCGCTGCCGGGGACGCCGCAGATCCAGAACATCATTCCGACCGCCTTCTTCGGGACCGACTCATGGGCGGCCCCGGTGCTCGGCACCATCGGCTCGGTGCTGATCTTCGCCGGCGGGATGACCTGGCTGGAATGGCGCCGTCGCAAGGCGGCGCTCGCGGGCGAGGGCTACGGCGACAACCTGGTCAATGAGCCGGAGCCGTTCACCGGCGACCATCTGGCGCACCCGCTGGTGGCACTGCTTCCGCTGGTGCTGGTCGGGGCATCGAACATGCTGTTCACGGTAGTCATCCCGCACCTGTATGGCGGCACCGTCGCCTTCAATCCGTCCTCCATGGGCAGCGCCGAACCCATCGTGCAGGAAGTGCCGCGCGTTGCCGCGATCTGGGCGGTCCAGGGCGCGCTGCTGGTGGGGATCCTGTCGGTGCTGTTCCTGGCCTGGAAGCCGGTCACCAAAAAGTTCGCCGACGGAACGCGGGCCGCGATCGGCGGGGCCCTGCTGGCCTCGATGAATACAGCGTCCGAATACGGCTTTGGCGCGGTGATCGCCGCCCTGCCCGGATTCATGCTGGTGGCCAACACCCTCAATGCGATTCCCGACCCGCTGGTCAACGAGGCGGTCACGGTCACCGCGCTGGCGGGCATCACCGGTTCGGCTTCCGGCGGCATGAGCATTGCGCTCGCGGCCATGGCGGACAGCTTCATTGCCAATGCCCAGGCCGCGGGGATCCCCATGGATGTGCTCCATCGCATCGCGGCCATGGCCTCGGGCGGCATGGACACCCTGCCCCACAACGGCGCCGTGATCACCCTGCTTGCGGTCACCGGACTCACCCACCGCCAGTCCTACGGCGACATCTTCGCCATCACCGTCATCGGGACTTCCGTGGTGTTCGTGATGATCGGGTTGCACTACCTCACCGGCTGGGTCTGAGCCGCCGGCCCCGCCTGGAGCCTGAGCTCAGGCCTCGGGGACCACCCGCACCGCCAGCACGCGGCGGAACTGGATGCGGAGCATGTCGCCGGGCTCCAGGTCCCCGAGGGCCTCGCGGTGCCTGGGCTCGCGCACCTCGAGTTCGTGGATGCTGCCATTGGGGGCCTGGACCGAAATCGTGTTGGCAGCGGCATCCACCGACACCAGTGGCGCCAGCACCACGACCAGTTCGCGGTCCACCACGCCCGGGCGCTCGGCGTCCGGGTGCTGCTCGTCTTCCCAGATGTACGCGCCCGGTTCCGCGCTGCCAGCCGGCTGTATGTCGAACACCAGCGAGCGGCGGAAGTAGATCTGCACCCGGTCGCCTGGCGACATGGAATCCAGCCGCTGCACCTGTTCCTCGATCCGGAACGTACGTTCCACGCCATCCGCATCACGCAGGGTGACCAGGCGCTCTCCGGGATCGACCTCCGTGACTGTGCCCTCCCATGCGATTTCAGCCTCAACCACCTGCTCGGCCCCATCTGCAGCCGGTGTCACCGCGGCGGGCGGAACCACCTGCGGTTGCAGGGCGGCACCAGCGCACCCCGGGAGCAGCAGGCAGAGCATGAGCGCAGATACAACGGAGCTGGTCTTCATGGCGGATTCCTGGAAGGACCCCGGCGGGTACCGGAAGTCGCGGAGTATAGCGACAGAAGCGCACAGGCCCCCGGCCCCGTTGCGCAAGACAATCCCGAGCTTGCAACAAAGCCCCTATTCAGGTACAATTAAACCCGTAAATTCAAACACTTGCAAAGGAGACCAGAGACGACGATGCAGCTATCGCCCGCCCC
Source organism: Gammaproteobacteria bacterium (assembly GCA_012515985.1). GTDB lineage: Bacteria > Pseudomonadota > Gammaproteobacteria > Xanthomonadales > Xanthomonadaceae > Luteimonas. The sequence continues at coordinate 961 of JAAYXJ010000067.1, read as the reverse complement.
CCACGCCGCCGCAGCCACGACCCATTCCAACAGCCGCCCGGAGAGCGCCGAATACGGCCGTTCCACCCGCCGGGGCCGCGCCCGCAGCTATCTGCTGCAGGGCTATGCAGCCCGCAGGCGTCCGGCGCGCTTCCGCGTCCGCTGACGCACCCACGGGCCACCGCGCCGCGCAGCCGGCACGAAAAACAGCAATGAAAAAGGCGGGCCTCGACCCGCCTTTTTCTTTCTCTGTCCGTGAGGGACGGCGGGAGGTCAGGATGCCTCCTCGCCCTCCTCCACCGCCTTCATCGACAGGCGGATGCGGCCCTGCTTGTCGACTTCCAGCACCTTGACCTTGACCAAGTCGCCTTCGGTGAGCTTGTCGGACACCTTCTCCACGCGCTCGGAGGAGATCTGCGAGACGTGCACCAGGCCATCCTTGCCCGGCAGGATCGTCACGAACGCACCGAAGTCCATGATCTTGACCACCTTGCCCTCGTAGACCCGGCCCGGCTCCACGTCCGAGGTGATCTGCTCGATCCGGTCCTTGGCGGCCTGCGCGGCAGCCGCGTTGACCGACGCGATGACGATGGTGCCGTCGTCCTGGATGTCGATCTGGGTGCCGGTCTCCTTGGTGATGCCCTGGATGGTGGCACCGCCCTTGCCGATCACCTCGCGGATCTTGTCCGGGTGGATCTTGATGGTCAGCAGGCGCGGGGCGTACTCGCTCAGCTCCTGGCGCGGCGCGGTCAGCGCCTTGGCCATCTCGCCCAGGATATGGAGCCGGCCGCGCTTGGCCTGCTCCAGGGCCACCTTCATGATGTCCTCGGTGATGCCCTCGATCTTGATGTCCATCTGCAGGGCGGTCACGCCGTTCTCGGTACCGGCCACCTTGAAGTCCATGTCACCGAGGTGATCCTCGTCGCCGAGGATGTCGCTCAGCACGACGAAGTCGTCGCCTTCCTTGACCAGGCCCATCGCG
>JAAYXJ010000012.1 GCA_012515985.1 Gammaproteobacteria bacterium | reverse complement strand
GTGACCTGGACGGCGCCCTGCCCCGGGACGCCCTGGAGCGGATCAGCTACCTGCTGGGCATCTGGAAGTCGCTGCAGGTGCTGTTCGCCGATCCCGCCCAGGCGGATGCCTGGATCAAGCGCCCCAATGACGCGCCGCTGTTCGGGGGCGCCAGCGCGCTTGAGCGCATGCTTGGCGGCCAGGTGGCCGACCTGTTCGTGGTGCGGCAGTACCTCGACGCACAGCGCGGATGAACCACCCGGCGCTTCCGCGGCGCACCCGCATCCACTGGCGGCCCAGCTGGCGCATCGTGCCCAGCCGCTTCCCGCCGGTGGGCGTGTTCGACCGCATCGCCGCGCCCGAAGACATGGACGCGCTGTTCGAGCTGGAAGGCATGACCAACCCGCGCCTGCGCCAGGAGCTGGGCGAGCTCTCGCTGGTGCCCCGCGAGCGGCGCATCAGCGGCCCGGGCACCACGCCGGTCATGGCCGCGTTCACCCATCCACCTCCGGGCGGCTCGCGTTTCTCCGATGGCACCTGGGGCGTGTACTACGCCGCGCGCGATCGCGAGACATCCATTGCCGAGACCGTTTACCACCGCGGCAATTTCCTGCGTTACACCCGCGAGCCGCCGACCGTGTTGCAGATGCGCTGCTACCTGGCCGACATCAAGGGCAGCTTCCACGACATCCGCCGCGGCTGGCCCGAACTGCACGACCCGGACAGCTACGCCGCCAGCCAGGCGGCGGCCCGGCGCTGGCACCTGGCAGGTTCGGACGGCATCGTCTACCACAGCGTGCGCCGCGAGGGCGGCCAGTGCGTGGCCGTGTTCTACCCCGACCTCATCGCCCCGGCAATCCAGGGCCCCCACCTGCACTACCACTGGGATGGCGAGCGCATCACCCACTACACCGTGGTCAACGAGGTGGTGCCGCTGTAGCGCGCCGGCTTTGCCGGATCAGGAACCCACCCGCACCCCGTCGGCGATGATCCGGTACTCCACCGGCTCAGGCGCCAGGCCCGTGGGGCTGTCTTCGGCGAAGTGCTCCACCTGTTCCGGAGTCAGCTCCTTGCGCTCCAGCACCCCGTGCACCACGGCCGTGCCGGTCTGGTCCTTGGGCAGGAAGAACGCGTGGTCGCCGAACTTTACCCGCACGGCCTGGCCATCGTCCTCGAGCATCATCCAGCAGCCCATCTTCTGGCAGACCTCGGTGATGCGGCCGCTGAAACGCGTCGGCTGCCCGGCGAGTTCATCGAACCTGGACACGGCCTCGGACACCGGCACCGCCGGCCCGTCCTCGAAGGCCTCCCCATAGCTGGCCGGACCGCCAGCGGTGGCGACGAAGGCAATGGCGGAAAGCAGGATGGCGGCGGGCAGGCGCATGGGTGACCCCGGATTGATGGTGGAAGTGCGGAAGATAACGCAGCCAGGGCATGGATGGGGCCCGGCAGGACGGTCACGCGCTGGCCGATTCCAGCGCGCGATGGAGCCCGGCCACCTCTTTTTCGAGGAATCCGGGCAGTCCGCCTCGGCCGGGTTGATGTGGCCCCCGCGGCATCGCGGTCGCGGCCGCGCAAGCCATCATGAACATGTATGCGCCTGGCGGGCCGATCCGCAGTGCATTGCCCAGCCAGGTGGAAACCATGGCGATCACCGCCACGGTGGGCACCACCGCCCAGGCCACGGAGGACACGGCGTTGCCGATCGCCACCACCAGCGCGAACGCGCGGTTCCGCGGCAGCGGCCGCATGGTCAGCATGCTGCGCACCATGGCTTTCATGCGGGCGATCTTGCCACGGCCACGGGGCCATGGCCGGCCGCTGGCCGCACGCGCGGCGGCTTGGCGTTAGGATCGGCGATGCCAGCGGGCAACGGAGCTCAGCATGAAAAGGATTGCGGTTTTCTGCGACGGAACGTGGAACAGGGCTGACCAGGCGACCAACGGCGCGCCCTGCCCCACCAACGTGGTCAAGCTGGCGGTGCGCGTGCACCGGCACGACGACGGCATCCACCAGGTCAGCAGCTACGGGCAGGGCGTGGGCACCGGCAGCTCGCTCGACAAACTCACGGGCGGGGCGTTCGGCAAGGGCCTGGACGACAACCTCTACTCGGCCTACCGGTTCCTGATGCTCAACTACCAGCCGGGCGACGAGATCTTCCTGTTCGGTTTCAGCCGCGGCGCCTACACCGCGCGCAGCCTGGCCGGCATGGTGCGCAAGTGCGGGATCCTGCACATGGACGCGGCCGACCGCTACCGCGAGGCGGTCTCGCTCTACACCGACGACCGCCACCCCGACGACGAGGGTCCGGTGCGCTTCCGCCGCGAAAGCTCGGTGATGGGTGAGCAGCCCACGCCCATCCAGTTCATCGGCGTATGGGACACGGTGGGCGCGCTCGGCATCCCGGTGCGCGGCCTGCGCTCGCTCACCGCGCACAAATACCGCTTCCACGACGTCGAGCTCAGCGGCTCGGTGCGCTTCGCCTGCCAGGCGCTGGCCATCGACGAGCGCCGGGCGCCGTTCGAGGCCGCCCGCTGGACCTTCAAGCCGAAACCCGGCCAGGTGATCAGGCAGGTGTGGTTCTGCGGCGCCCACAGCGACGTGGGCGGCGGCTACCCGCCCGGGGAGTGGGGCCTGTCCGACATTGCGCTGTCCTGGATGTGCGACCGCGCGCACGAAGCCGGGCTTGAGGTCGATACCCGCCTGGACACCGCCTACCCGATGCGCCCGGACCCGCACGGGATCCTGCACAACTCCAAGACCGGGCTGTACCGGCTGACCGCAGGCAATGACCGGGTGATCGGCAAGGCCGCGGACACGAAGAGCCAGCCGGACGAGGACACCCCGCAGGTCGACCCCACGCAGTCGGTCCACGCCAGCGTGCTGCAGCGCTGGGACGAGGACCCCGACTACCGCCCGAAGAACCTGCGCGACTACTTTCGCCTCATCCAGGACCCCCGCGCCGACATGTAGGTCGGTCCTACGTGGACGGGGAAAAAGCCGGTTCCAGCATGCGGAACGTGCCGGCGTCCGCGTCCATTTCCACCAGCCCGCCCACCGGCACGATGAACTGCTGGCTGATGTGGCCGATCTGCGCCCCGCGGTAGGCCGGGATGCCCAACGGCCGGATGTAGTCATCCAGGATCTGCTCGATGGTGAGCGAGCCGAAGGTTTCGCCCGGGCCGCAGTCGGTGCAGCGGCCCCAGATGAAGCCGGCGATGCGGTCCAGCGCGCCCATCAGCCTGAGCGTGCTGAGCATGCGGTCGATCCGGTAAGGCGCTTCCGAGACGTCTTCAAGGAACAGGATCTTCCCGTCGAAATCCGGCATGTACGGCGACCCCGCCAGCGCCGTCAGCACCGTGAGGTTGCCGCCCACCAGCGCCCCGCGCGCGCGGCCGCCGGTGATGGTGATGGTGCGGTTGCGCCGCTGCACCAGTTCGTCGCCGCGATCGTCCGGGTTGCGGAACTCCATCAGCTCGCGCTCGAAGAACAGGCGCCGGAACTGGTCGGCGTTGAAGCTGTTCCAGCTGCCCGAACCATTGGGTCCGTGGAAGGTCACCAGCCCGGTGCGGGCCTGGATCGCGCTGTGCAGCGCGGTGATGTCCGAATAACCCAGCAGCGCCTTGGGGTTGGCGCGGATCACGTCGTAATCCAGCAGCGGCAGCAGCCTGGCGCCCCCGGAACCGCCGCGCACGCACACCACGGCGCGCACATCCGGATCGGCGAAGGCGCGGTTGATGTCGTCGGCGCGGCCCGCGTCCGCCCCGGCCAGGTGGCCGCGCCGGTCTCCGTAATGCGCGCCCGGCTTGACCCGGAACCCGAGTGCTTCCAGCACCTCCTGCGCAAGCTGCAGGTCGAAAGAGTCCGACACGGGCGAGGACGGGCTGACCAGGGCCACCGTATCGCCCGGGTTGAGCGGCACGGGCAACAGCCGCCCCGCGCCCCGCGGCGAGGCCAGCGCCCCGCCTCCCGCCACCACCGGCGCCAGGGCGGCCGCCAGGGAACCAGCAACGAACTCGCGTCTACGCATCATCTGACCACGGCAATGGAACCAGCCGACGAGTGTAGCCGCGCCGGATGGACCCGGGTCACCGCGCGCTGGCGCGGTTGATGCGGAAGTCGATCGGCTTGTAGCGGAAGTTGTTCGACTGTCCTGCTGAACACGCGGTCATCGCCACCACCATCGGCATCTCGGCCCGCAGGCGCACGAAGTCGCCGGCGCGGCTCAGCGGCGGGCGCACCTCGATCCGCCCGGTGTCCGCGTCCACCGCCACGTGCATGAAGATGTTGAAGGCGATCGGCACGCGGTCGGTGGTGATGCCATAGGGCGCCAGCGCAGCGGCCAGGTTGCCTTCGCACCCCGGCCGCCCTTCCTCCTCGCCATAGAGGAGCTCGAACATGCGTTTGGAACACGGCGTCAGGGTGAAGTCGTGCCGGCCGCAGGTGTCCTCGAGGATCCGCAGCATCGGCCGGCTGCGGTTGGAATACAGCACGTCGCCGGTGGTCAGCCACAGCCGCGAGGCGTAGTCGATCGAACGGCCCGAGGACAGGTACTCGGCGGTATCGTCGCGGGCGAAGGCGGTCAGGTCGCTGACCTGCTCGCCCATCGGGTCGATCACCACCAGCTCGTCGCCCGTCGCGAGTTCCAGCGCATGGCCCGAGCACGGTGCGATGCGGCCCTCCTCGGCGCGGCCACCGGCAGGCTGCGCGCTCACGTGCGGCGCGCCCGGAACGGGCAGGTCCAGCCCGGCTCCACCGCCCGCCCGCTGTACTGCCGGGTCTCCGGCGCGGTGCCGAAATCGGCCAGGTTGGGATTGAGCGAACCCTGCAGGGCCAGGTCGCGCTCGCGGGTGGCGGCCTGCATCTTGGCGTAGCGCCCGTCCGCCCGCAGGCGGTCGAACTGGCGATGCGAGTTGAACACCAGCACCGGCCGCGCGAACCGCCGCGCCAGACGCGAGGCGCCCGGGTGCAGGCCGATCACAAAGTAGGCGTGCCCGCCAAGGCTGAGGCTGAAGCTCGGATCGTCCGGATCCCGGCTCACGCCCTCGGCCCAGGGCTGGCCACGGCGCACGTCCAGGTCGTGCAGGCGCTGCAGCTGCGACCACAGCAGGGCCTCGAAGCGGCGCTCGTCGGTGTCGCAGGGCCCGGTGAACAGGGCCACGCAGGAGCGCACCGTGCTGTCGCCCTCGCCGGCGGCGTCGATGCGGGCGCCGAAGCGGCCGAGCGCGTCCAGCAGCGGCGCATCGTTGGCGCGCTCGCCCATGCGCCCGAACACGTGGGTTTCGATGGCGTCGCGCGCGAGCGCGGCCTTGGAACCCACGCAGGGAAACGCGGGATCGGCGACGAAGGACAGGAACTGTTCGGCCAGCCCGTCATCGACGGGCGCGTGTGCGGCGGCGGCGCTGTGTGGTCTGGTCATGGCACCACCCTAGCCAGCCGCATGCCACGGCCGCGTGCACGGACGGCTCTGCCGAGGGCGGCCCAGGAGGCCGTATTCAGCCCCGATTCCGCCGGCCACCGGCGCCCGCGCGTCGCGAAGGCCGCATCGCAGCGACAGTTCGCGACGAACCGCGCGACTCGCGGTGACGCGCCCCGGCGCCCGAGTTGGGGAAACCCCGCGCGCATGCGAAAATCGCCGCACTGCTGCCCCCGTAGCTCAGCTGGATAGAGCGTCCCCCTCCTAAGGGGAAGGTCGTGCGTTCGAATCGCGCCGGGGGCGCCACCCATTGTCCGCGCCCGCCTGCCGCTCCCG
>JAAYXJ010000066.1 GCA_012515985.1 Gammaproteobacteria bacterium | reverse complement strand
GTCTTTGACCTGGATCAACCGGGGCCGGCGCGCGGCCGCGCGCTCAGCGGTATTGGTTCAGATAGCGCGCCTCGAACCGCTGCTTGAGCCAGTGCAAACCGCGCATGCGCGGCAGGGCCAGGTTCCGGCGGCCGCTGCGGTACACCAGCATGCCGGCGTCGAGTGAATCCACGATGCAGGCCAGCTCCGCCTTGAACCCGTGCCCGGCCGGCTTGCCGCGCAGTTCCGCGGCGATGTTCTTCGCCACCGCGCCCGCCTGCAGGTCGGCCTGGTGCGCCTGCTTGGCCATCCAGTCCGGTCCGGGGTAGCTGCCGGCGTCACCGGCCACGTAGACGCGTTCCATGCCGCGGACGCGGCAGGTGTGTTCGGCGGCCACGAAGCCGCCTTCCGACAGCGGCAGGTCGCTGCCGTCCAGCCATGCCGGGCCGGTGAGCCCGGGCATGAACAGGATCAGGTCGGCTGCGAAGTCGCCGCCTTCGGTCACCACCCGGTCCGGCTCGAAGCGCAGCGGCTTGTGGCCAAGGTGGGTGTGGATGTTGAGCGCCCGCATGCGCGCCAGCATCTTTGCCACCGCCGCCGGGCCCAGCCGCTGGCCGGGCTGCTCCGACGGGTTGAAGAACACCAGTTCGAAGCGCTCGCGCCGGCCCTGTTGCCGCAGCAGGGTGTCGATGCCGAACAGGAATTCGAACATCGGCCCGCCGCGCACCGCGCCCGGTTCCTTCGGGTTGGTGGCAAAGCCCACCGCGATGGTGCCGCCGTCCATGGCCGCCAGCCGGTCGCGGATCGATTCGGCCGCGCCGATGCCTTCGCAGGGGATGATCGCGTGCTCGATGCCCGGCAGCCGGCGCAGGTAGCGGCCGCCGGTGGCGATGACCAGGAAGTCGTTTTCCAGTTCCCCGCTGTCGGTGACCACCCGCCGCCCACCGTCGCGCACCTGCTGCACGCTACCCTGGTGCCAGTGCACGTCATGGCGGGCGAAGAAGCCGGCCAGCGGCACCCGCAGGTCGTCGCCGCTGCGCTTGCCGGAGGGCAGCCAGATCAGGCTGGGCAGGTACACCAGTTCCTGCCGTGGCGAGACCACCGTGACCGGATCGGCCACGCCCGCCGCGCGCAGCCCGCGGACGGTGGAGAGGGCAGCGAAGCCGCTGCCGAGGATGACGATCCTGTTCACCGGCTCAGGACCCGGCCTCGAAGCTCTTGTCGCCCTTCAGCACCCGGCCTTCGCCGTCCAGCACTTCCACGTCGACCTCGATGCCCTTGCGCACGCTTTCGGTCACCACGCAGAAGTCCTCGAACTGGGCCAGTGCCCGCTCCAGGCCCTTGTAGTCGGCGTTGCGGCCGGGCAGGTGCAGGGTGGCCTTGGCCGATCCGATCCGCCAGCGGCCCTGTTCGTTGCGGGCCGGTACCGCGCAGATCTCGGCGCGGATCGGCTCCGGCGAGTTCTTGAACTTGCGCAGGGCGAACAGCAGGCTCGCCGCCAGGCAGTTGGCGACCGATGCCAGCAGCAGCCGGGCGGGATTGGGTCCGGCGTCGTTGCCCAGCGGCGGCGATTCGTCGGTCAGCAGCGGCTCCAGCCCGGTGTCAGGGAAGTGGACCCGGAAGGAATACTCGCCATCCTGTTCCAGGCTGATGCGGATGGGACTTTCGATGCTCATGGCTCAGTGACCTCCGGTTGCGGCGGGTTGCGCATGATCAGCGCGTAATACAGCAGTGGGATGACGACCAGGGTCAGCACGGTCGAGACCAGGATCCCGAAGATCAACGAGATTGCCAGACCGTTGAAGATGGGGTCGTCAAGGATGAAGAAGGCGCCGGCCATCGCCGCCAGCGCGGTCAGGGCGATCGGCTGGGCGCGCACCGCGCAGGCGTCGATGATCGCCTGCGCGGGCGGGCGCCCGCGGGCCAGCTCGTGGTTGATGAAGTCCACCAGCAGGATCGAGTTGCGCACGATGATCCCGGCCAGGGCGATCATGCCGATCATGCTGGTGGCGGTGAACTGCATGCCCAGCAGGGCGTGGCCGGGCATCACCCCGATCACGGTCAGCGGGATCGGCGCCATGATCACCAGCGGCACCACGTAGCTGCGGAAATAGGACACCACCAGCAGGTAGATCAGCACCAGTCCGGCGGCATAGGCGATGCCCATGTCGCGGAAGGTTTCGTAGGTGATCTGCCACTCGCCGTCCCACTTGATCGCAAAGCCGGCGCTGTCTTCGGGCTGGGCGATGTAATGCTGCGACAGCCACTGGCCGTCGATGGCGTTGCGGGCGACCTGGCCGACGAGGTCGAACATGCCGTACAGCGGGCTGTCGGCGACGATGTTCTCGTCGCCCATCACGTACACCACCGGCAGCAGGTCCTTGTGGTGGATGGCGCCGTCCCAGCGGGCGTCCTGCCTGCGGACCACCTCCGCCAGCGGCACCAGCTGGCCGTCGCCCCCGCGCACGCGCAGCGACAGCACGCCGTCGAGCGAGGCCTGGTCGGCCGGCGGCAGGCGCAGGCGGATCGGGCGCGGGTACTTCGAGCTGCCGTCGATCACGTACGTGGCGTCGTGGCCGGAAAGCCCGGCGGCGATGGTCTCGGCGATGGCGGCCTGGGACACGCCCAGGCGGACGGCGCGCTCGCGGTCGATCACCAGCACCTCGCGCGCGGCATCGGACTCGACGCTGGTGTCGACGTCGACGATGCCTTCGGTGGCGAGGAAGCGCTGCTCCAACGCCTTCGCGACCCGGCGCTGGGCGTCGTAGTCGGGGCCATAGACCTCGGCGACGATCGGCGACAGCACCGGCGGTCCGGGCGGAACTTCGACCACCTTCACCGAGGCGCCGTGGGCGCGACCGATCGCATCCAGCTCCGGACGCAGCGCCACCGCGATGTCGTGGCTCTTGCGGCTGCGCTCGCGGCGGTCGACCAGGTTGACCTGCAGGTCGCCGACGTTGGCGCCGGCGCGCAGGTCGTACTGGCGCACCAGGCCGTTGAAGTTGATCGGCGCGGCCGTGCCGGCATACGCCTGCCAGTGCAGCACTTCGGGCACCCGGTCGATGGCCGCGGCCAGTTCGGTGAGCAGGGCCGCGGTGTCCTCGAGCGTGCGGCCCTCCGGCACGTCGACCACCACCTGCAGCTCCGACTTGTTGTCGAAGGGCATCATCTTCAGCACCACCAGCCGGAAACCGGCCAGGCTCACCGCCACCAGCACCAGCGCGGCCATCGAGGCGAACAGCAGGTGGCGGCGGCGCGGGCCGCGGCTCGGATCGAGGAAGGGGGTCATCAGCCGCGCGAAGAAGCGGTGCAGGCGCGCTGCAATCGTGCCATCGGCGTGGGCGTGGCCCGGATCCGCGCCGGCGCCGGCCGGGTCCGCTTCCGTGGCCGCGCCGTCGCCGCCATGTCGCCTGAGCAGCTTCAGCGACAGCCACGGCGTCACCACCAGGGCGATGATGAGCGAGAGCAGCATGCCGACCGAGGCGTTGACCGGGATCGGGCGCATGTACGGGCCCATCAACCCGCTGACGAAGGCCATCGGCAGCAGGGCGGCGATTACGGTGAAGGTGGCCAGGATGGTCGGCCCGCCGACTTCGTCCACGGCCGGCGGGATCGCTTCGCGCAGGCTCCGTCCGCCCAGGCGCATGTGCCGGTGGATGTTCTCCACCACCACGATGGCATCGTCCACCAGGATGCCGATGGCGAAGATCAGGGCGAACAGCGACACCCGGTTGAGGGTGAAGCCCATCGCCCAGGAGGCGAACAGGGTGGTGGCCAGGGTCAGTACCACCGCGGTGCCGATCACCAGCGCCTCGCGCCGGCCAAGCGCGAACAGCACCAGCAGCACCACCGAGCCGGTGGCGAACACCAGCTTGGTGATGAGGGTGTGCGCCTTGTCGCTGGCGGTCAGGCCGTAGTCGCGGGTGACGGTGATCTCCACCCCCTCGGGGATGACCTGGCCGCGCAGGGCCTCGATCCGCTCGCGCACGCTGCGGGTGATGTCGGCGGCGTTGGTGCCGGGCTTCTTGGCAATGGCCAGTGTCACCGCGGGAGCCACCCCGGCGGCGGGGCCCGCCCGGCCGGCCGGCGCGCCGTGCCAGACGTAGCTGGCAGGCGTGTCCGCGGCGTCGGTCACCGTGGCCACGTCTTCCAGCCGTACCGGCTCGCCGCCGGCGACGCCCAGTACCAGGCCGGCCACGTCACTGTGGTCAGCCAGGAAGCTGCCGGAAGTGACCTGGACCACGCCGTCGGGCCCGACCCGCTCGCCGGCCTGGCGGGCCAGGTTCGCCGCCTGCAGCGCGCCCGCCAGGTCCTCGACGGCCAGGCCATGGCTGGCCAGGCGGGCGGCATCCAGCTCCACCATCACCGCGCGTTCGGGCGCGCCGATGGTGAACACGTCGCGGGTGCCAGGGATGCGCTTGAGCTCGGCTTCCAGGGTGTGCGCCACCTCGGCCAGCTCGCGCGGGCCGCGGGCCGGGTCGTCGGTCCACAGGGTCAGGGCCATGACCGGCACGTCGTCGATCCCCTTGGGCTTGACGATCGGCTGGCCGACGCCCAGGCCCGGCGGCATCCAGTCCTGGTGCGAGAACACCTTGTCGTACAGGCGCACCAGCGCCGGCTGCCGCTTGATGCCGACCTCGTATTCGACGGTGGCGACCACCATGCCCGGCCGGCTGATCGAATAGACATGCTTGACGTCCTCGATCTCCGAGAGCACCTGCTCCAGCGGGTACGCCACCATCTGCTCCACCTGGCGCGCATCGGCCCCAGGGAAGGGCACGATCACGTTGGCCATGGTGACGTTGATCTGCGGCTCTTCCTCCTGCGGGGTGATGATCACCGCGACGATGCCCAGCAGCAGCCCGAGCAGGGCAAGGACCGGGGTGAGCGGGTTGGCCTGGAAGGCGGCGGCGATGCGGCCCGAAATGCCCAGGCGGGAAGGCTGGCGCGTACCCACGTCAGTCACCCCCGCGCGCTGCGGCCAGCGCCTGGGCGGCGGCCACTGGATCGGCGGCGACGGTCTCGCCCGGCGCCAGGCCGGAAATCACCTCGACTTCGTCGCCGCTGCGCGCGCCCAGGCGCAGCTGGCGCAGCGTCAGCCGTCCGTCCGAGAGCACGTAGGCCGCGTTGAGTTCACCGCGGCGGACCAGGGCCGAGGCCGGGATCCGCACAAGCGGGTCGCCAGCGGCCGCCGGGAAGACCACCTTGGCGGTGGTGCCGGGAGCCGGCGCGGGATCGAGCGCCGGCAGCTCCACCCGGATGCGGACCGCGTGGCTGGCCGGGTCCGCGGCAGGAAACACCGTCACCCGCGCGGCTTCGACCTGGCGGCCGTCAGCCAGCCGGACCGATGCGCGCGGTGCGGCGCGCACGGGCGCGGCGTGCGACTGCGGCACGCTGACCTGGATGCGCAGCGCCCCGGGCGCGAATACCGTCATCAGCGGCTGCCCCGGTGCCACGCTCTCGCCGGGCTCCACGTCGCGCGAGGCGACGATCCCGTCATAGGGGGCCCGCACCACGGTGTAGTCCGCCTGCTGGCCCACGCTGGCCAGCTGGGCACGGGCGGCGTCGCGCGCGGCCACGGCTGAATCCCGCGTCGCGCGCATCTGGTCCAGCTGCGCGCGGGACACGTACTGCGAACGGGCAAGCTCCTGGTAGCGGCGGTAGTTGCCTTCGGCCTCCCTGGCCACGGCCTCCGCCGCGCGCAGGCTGGCGCGCGCCGCGTCCACGGCCGACTGCTGCTCGACCGCGGTGAGCCTCAGGAGCACGTCGCCCCTGGCCACCCGGTCGCCGACATCGTGCACGACCGTGGCGACACGGCCGCTGGTCTGCGCGGTCAGCGTAGCCTGCTGCACCGCCTCGACCACGCCGTCCCAGGCCCGCCCCTGGCCGGCTTCGCCAGAGGCGACCACCAGGGTCTGCAGGCCCTCGATGGCGGGCATTTCGCGCGCAGGCTCGCCGCCGGAACAGGCGGCCAGCGCGGCGGCGAGCAGCAGCGGGGGCAACACACGCATGGGACCGGGGGAGCGGCGGGTCACGGAAGTCTCCCTTACTTGAAAGCGCAGCCGCTGGGCACGCCCAGCCTGGCGAACAGCTTTGCCGCGGGGCAGAAGCCGGTAAAGGCCGACTGCAGCAGGTTCAGGCCCACGAATGCGGTCAGCAACTGCCACCACGGGGAAAAGAAGTGCGCCAGCGCCAGGCTCACGAGGATCATCACGCCGGCGAAGGCAAAGATGGCGCGGTCGAGGTTCATGTCGGTTCTCCTGTTGGGGAATGCCGTGGACCGGGGCAATCCGCCGCGGCCCGCAGCGATAACTAAATTAGCATTGACTTATATTAGAGTCAACTGATACATTGCCTGCGACGTCGCCCTGCGCAGCCCCGCGTGTGGCGACAGGCAACGGAGGTTTCAGGACTGATGGATAAAAGGCCGCTCAATCCCGATCCCAGCCTCGGTGCGATGCAGGCCCACTCGGCACAGGCTGTGCGCCTGCTCAAGGCGCTGGCCAATGAGCGCCGCTTCCAGGTGCTGTGCCTGTTGGCAGGCCGCGAGCATTCGGTGGGTGAACTCAATGGCCTGCTGGAAATGAGCCAGCCGGCGCTGTCCCAGCACCTGGCGGTATTGCGCAAAATCGGTCTGGTGGAGACCCGGCGCGACGGTCAGACCATCAATTACTCGCTGGCAGACGGGCCCGGCGCCGCGGTGATGGAGACCCTGTGCCGGACCTGCTGCGGAGACGGCGACTCCGGGAGTGCGCGGCCATGAGCAACGGCAAGGATGGCAAGGCCGTTGACCAGAGGGTCCCCAACAGCTGGGACCAGCGCTTTTCATCCGCGGACTACGTCTACGGAACCGAACCCAACGCGTTCCTCGTCTCCCACGCGCATCGCCTGCGCCCGGGCATGTCGGCCCTGGCGGTCGCGGACGGCGAGGGCCGCAACGGCGTATGGCTCGCCGGCCAGGGACTCAATGTGCTGTCGATTGACGCCTCGCGTGTTGGCCTGGCGAAGGCCCGGGACCTGGCCGACCGCCTTGGGGTCAATATCGATATGGAAGTCGCTGACCTGTCCGCATGGGCGTGGCCCCAGGATCGATTTGACCTGGTGGCGGCGATCTTCATCCAGTTCGCGGGTCCACCATTGCGGGACGAGATATTTGCCGGCATGCAGCGTGCACTGAAGCCGGGGGGCCTCCTGTTGCTGCAAGGCTATCGCCCTGAGCAGCTCGCTTACGGCACAGGCGGGCCTCCCGACGCCACGCAGCTCTATACCGCCGACCTCCTGCGCGAGGCGTTTGCCGGCATGCGGATCCTGCACCTGGCCGAGCACGACAGCGTCATCAATGAGGGCCGCGGCCACGCGGGCATGTCCGCGCTGGTTGACCTGGTGGCCGAAAAGCAATGAACCATTGACCCCCATGGGGAAGGAGAACCCAATGTCTGGGATTGATTCATATACCGAACTGACCCGCCGTGTGTCGAAGAACCTGGCCCCGCTGCGCACCCACAACGTCGGGGTGATGGAGGGCTTTGGAGCCCTGAGCAAGGAGGCTCTGGCGCCCGGGACACTGGATGAAAAAACCAAGGAGCTGATCGCGATGGCAATCGGCGTGGCCGCACGCTGTGACGCCTGCCTGGGCTTCCATGCCAGGGCGCTGGTGCGGCTGGGCGCCACGCCGGAGGAGTTCCGCGAGATGCTCGGGGTTGCGGTTTACATGGGCGGCGGGCCGTCGCTGATGTACGCGGCCAACGCCTTGGCGGCTTACGAGGAGTTCGCCGCCGCGAAGGCATGAATCCGCGAACGGGACGGGTGACCGCCGGGCGAGACGGGGTCGCCGTCAACACCGCCTGGAGCGGGCGGGCTGTTGATCGGGATCAATGCAGGATTCCAGGGGGACGCGAGGATGGACAGCGGAAACGAGGCGGAGGGGTACATGGAAGGCACAGAGGAAGTGACACACACGCAGGACCACTCCCCCAGCAAGCGCGGCTTCCTGCAGGGGCTGGTGGCCATGGCCACCAGCTTCGGTGTGATGGCCGGGGCGAGGGCGGGGCTGCCCGGTGCCCGGGGCTTCCAGCCCGAACGGCGCCCTGGCATGGAGGGCAAGCGCTTCGCGATGCTGATCGACATGCGCAAGTGCATCGGCTGCCAGGCCTGCACGGTGAGCTGCTCGGTCGAGAACCTGCCCCCGGTCGGCCAGTTCCGCACCACGGTGTTGCAGTACGAGGTCGACAAGCCCGACGGAAGCGCGCCGGCCATGGTCAGCCTGCCGCGCCTGTGCAACCACTGCGACAACCCGCCCTGCGTGCCGGTGTGCCCGGTCCAGGCGACCTTCCAGCGCACGGACGGGATCGTGCTGGTGGACAGCGAACGCTGCGTGGGCTGCGGGTACTGCGTGCAGGCCTGCCCCTACGACGCGCGCTTCATCAACCGCGAAACCCAGACCGCCGACAAGTGCACATTCTGCGAGCACCGGCTGGAAGCCGGGCTGCTGCCGGCCTGCGTGGAAAGCTGCGTCGGCGGGGCGCGGGTGATCGGCGACCTCAACGATCCCGACAGCGAGATCAACCGGCGCATGGCCGAGCACAGGGACGACATCAAGGTGCTCAAGCCCGATATGGC
>JAAYXJ010000065.1 GCA_012515985.1 Gammaproteobacteria bacterium | reverse complement strand
TTCATCCAGGACTTCGAGGTTGAAGCCGGCGCGGAAATCGACCTGGACAGCATGGCGCCGGAGTTCGAGGATGCCTTCGTGCGCCTGTGGCGCGGCGAGGCGGAGAACGACGGCTTCAACAAGCTCGTCCTGGCCGCGAGCCTGGACTGGCGCCAGGTGTCGATGCTGCGTGCGTACTGCAAATACCTGCTGCAGATCGAATCGCCGTTCTCGCAGGCCTACATGGAGCAGACCCTGCTCCGCTACCCGCTGGTTGCGCGCCTGCTGGTGGAGCTGTTCGAGGCCCGCTTCGCGCCCAAGGGGCGCGACACCGACGCGGCGCGCCTGCGCGCCCAGTTCGAACTGCTGGCTGGTGGCGATGCGGCCGCCGCCGCCGCGCTCAAGCCGGTGGCCGAGGCCCGCAGGCTGTCGCGCGACGGCCGCCAGGAGAAGGTGCACGACGCGCTGCGGACCCTGCTTGACCGGGTCGCGAGCCTGGACGAGGACCGGATCCTGCGCAGCTTCATGGGCGTGATCGACGCCACCCTGCGCACCAGCTTCTACCAGCGTGGCAAGGACGGCAACGACAAGGACTACGCCGCCTTCAAGCTCGACTGCGCCAGGGTGCCCGACCTGCCCAAGCCGCACCCGTACCGCGAGGTGTTCGTGTACGGCCCGCAGGTGGAGGGCGTGCACCTGCGCTACGGCATGGTGGCCCGCGGCGGCCTGCGCTGGTCCGACCGGCGCGAGGACTTCCGCACCGAGGTGCTGGGCCTGGTGAAGGCGCAGGCGGTGAAGAACACCGTGATCGTGCCGGTGGGCGCCAAGGGCGGCTTCATCGCCAAGCGCCTGCCCGAGGGCGGTGACCGCGATGCGATCCAGGCCGAGGGCATCGCCTGCTACAAGCGCTTCATCAGCGGCCTGCTGGACGTGACCGACAACATCGTCGACGGCGAGATCGTGCCGCCGCAGGACGTGGTACGCCACGACGACGTCGACACCTACATGGTGGTCGCCGCGGACAAGGGCACAGCGACGTTCTCCGACATCGCCAACGGCATCTCCGCCGAGTACAACTTCTGGCTTGGCGACGCCTTCGCCTCCGGCGGCTCGGTGGGCTATGACCACAAGGGCATGGGCATCACCGCCAAGGGCGCCTGGGAATCGGTCAAGCGCCACTTCCGTGCGCTGGGCATCGATTGCCAGAAACAGGACTTCACCGCGGTGGGCATCGGCGACATGTCCGGCGACGTGTTCGGCAACGGCATGCGCCTGTCGAAGCACATCCGCCTGGTGGGCGCGTTCGACCACCGCCACGTCTTCATCGATCCGGATCCGGACGCGGCAGCTTCGTTCAAGGAGCGCGACCGCCTGTTCAAGACCCCGCGATCGAGCTGGGACGACTACGACCGCAAGCTGATCAGCAAGGGCGGCGGGGTGTGGCCGCGCAGCGCCA
Organism: Gammaproteobacteria bacterium; assembly: GCA_012515985.1. GTDB lineage: Bacteria > Pseudomonadota > Gammaproteobacteria > Xanthomonadales > Xanthomonadaceae > Luteimonas. The sequence goes on along the minus strand of JAAYXJ010000065.1, from coordinate 432 downwards.
AGTCGATCCCGGTCTCGCCGCAGATGCGCGAGGCGCTGGGCCTTGAGGACGACGTCAAGGAGCTCAGCCCCAACGACCTGATCAAGGCCGTGCTGCGGGCGCCGGTCGACCTGCTGTGGAACGGCGGCATCGGCACCTACGTCAAGGGGTCGTCTGAATCCCACGCCGACGTCGGCGACCGTGCCAACAACGCGGTGCGTATCAATGGCGGCGAACTGCGCGCGCGGATCGTGGGCGAGGGCGGCAACCTGGGCTTCACCCAGCTGGGCCGCATCGAGGCCGCCCAGGCCGGGGTGATCCTCAACGCCGACTTCATCGACAACTCCGGCGGCGTGGGCACCTCCGACCGCGAGGTCAACATCAAGATCCTGCTCAACGCCCAGGTGCGCGAAGGAAAGCTTGCGCTCAAGGCGCGCAACAAGCTGCTGCTGG
>JAAYXJ010000064.1 GCA_012515985.1 Gammaproteobacteria bacterium | reverse complement strand
TGGGTGGTGGAAAGGGAGCTGTGGCCCAGCAGCATCTGCAGCGCGCGCAGGTCGGCGCCGTGATTGAGCAGGTGGGTGGCGAAGCTGTGGCGCAGCCCGTGCGGGCTGACCCGCGCCGGGTCGATGCCTGCGGCGGCGGCGTAGCGCTTCACGGCCGCCCAGAACGCCTGGCGCGAGGGCGGGGCCAGGCGTGGCCCCAGGAACAGCGGCACCTCGCCGCCCGGCATCGCCGGCACCCGGCGGCCGGATTCCAGCGCGGGGCGGCCGTCGCGCAGGTAGCGTTCCAGCCAGTGCTGCGCCTCCTCGCCCAGCGGAACCATCCGCTCCCGGCCGCCCTTGCCTTTCACCCGCAGCACGCCCTGGCGCAGGTTGACCGCGTTGGCGGGCAGTTCCACCAGTTCGCTCACCCGCAGCCCGCAGGCGTACATCAGCTCCAGCATCGCCTTGTCACGCAGGCCGGCCGCGGTCCCCGGGTCGGGGGCGGACAGCAGCGCCTCGACCTGGCTTTCGGTCAGTGCCCTGGGCAGCAGCCGCCCCTGTTTGGGCCTGTCGATCAGCGCGGTCGGATCGTCCCCGCGTTGCCCCCGTTCCAGCAGGTGCCCGAAGAACGCGCGCAGCGCGGACAGCAGGCGCGCGTTGCTGCGCGCCGAATACCCGGCGCGCGTCCGCCAGGCCAGGTACTCGTGCAGTGCCTGGCGGTCGGCGCCGACCAGGCCTCCGCCGGCGCCGTCGCGCCAGCGGGCCAGCATCGCCAGGTCACGGCGGTAGCCGTCCAGGGTCTGGCGTGCCAGCCCCCTCGCCGCCCAGATCGCATCCAGGAATCCGTTGATCGCTTCCGCGTCCGCCTCGCGGAGCGGGGGCAGGCGCATCGCCGCCAGGCGGCGGTCGGCCGGGGTGGAGGAAGACATGCGACCACGATACCGCAGCCCAGGCTGCACCCTATATGCTTGGGCGATGCCAACCGCGTCACCCACCCGGCCCCGGGCGCACCTGCCCTGGCGACTGCTCTCGATGTTCTACGACATGTGGCCGGTGCTGGCGCTGTGGTTCCTGCTCTCGTTCCTGTTCAACCTCGGCTACACCCTGGCCGGGCACGACGCGCGCGAATACATCCGGCCCTTCACCCCGCTGGCCTGGCTGCTGTGGGCCGCATGCTGGCTGGCCGGCGGTCTGTACACCACCGCCAGCTGGCGCTATGGCGGCCAGACCCTGGGCATGCGGCCCTGGCGCCTGCGCCTGGTCGATGCGAAGGATCCGGACGCCACTCCGTCCTGGCGGGCGGTGTGGATCCGCTATGCCGTGGGCACGGTCTCGCTGCTCGCGGCAGGCCTGGGCTTCCTCTGGGCATGGGTGGACCGCGACCGCCTCACCTGGCACGACCGGGCCAGCGGCACGCGCCTGGAGCGGCTGCCTGCGCGCTGAGCGCGCTCAGGCCTTCCGGTCTTCAAGCATCGGCGGCAGCGGGCAGTGCAGCACGCCGCAGATCGTGCGCAAAAGCTCGGATTCGGCCACAGTGACCCGGCCATCGTGCATCGCCGCCGCGGTGATGGCTTCCACCAGCACTTCCTTGGCCAGCGGGTCCAGCCGGTCGAGCGGCTCCCAGACGTCATCCAGCGCAAGCACGCCCCGGGCCGGCGGCGCGTAGGGCACATGGTCCCTGGGCAGCACCCGCTGCATTCCGGCCAGGTAAGCCCGGCGCGCGTCGTCCGGATCGGCATGGCCTGCCTGGGCCACCACCGCCAGCAGGGTCGCGAACTCCTGCTTCACATTGCCCGGCTTGCGCCGGCCGAAGCGGGCGTGGCGGCCGGGATCGAGGAATTCGCGCACCTGCGTTTCCAGCAGCCGGCCCAGGCAATATTCGAACAGCGACACGTGGTCGTCCGCATGCACGACCGCGTGCACGGTGTCCATGAAGGCTTCCAGCTCCGGCCGCGGGCGCATGCGCAGCAACGGGAATGCCAGCTGGGCCAATGGCAGGCGGTACGCCGGATGCAAGTCGAGCAGGGGCCCAGCCCGCAGTTCCTCCGCCAGGGATGCAACGCCGTCGCCAAGGCGGGTGCTGACCTCGACATGCTGGCGGGCGCGCACCGCCGCGTCGGCGTCATCAAGCAGCAGGCCCAGCAGGAGCGGCTTCACTGCCTCGCGCCGGCGGGCGAATGAAGCCAGCTCGCCGGGGAGCGTGGCTACGATCGCATCGGCATGCCGGTAATCGTCGTCGCCCGGATTGGCCACCTGCGCGGAAACCATCGGCGGCGTGACCGCCAGCTCCGAGCGTGCGTCCGGCAACACGGCGACGCCATCGGCCGCCAGGCCCATGGCCAGGTCTTCCTGCATTCCATTGGGCGGCGCGCTGCGCCACTGCACCTGCAGGCGCTCCAGCTGTTCGGAACGGAAGCCCGGCTCCAGGGCCTGGATGCGCTGCAGGATCGGCGGATGGGTGGCGAACAGGCCCGACAGGCCCAGCCCGTCGCCGAACAGCATGTGGCTGACCTCCTCGGCCTCGGCCCGCTGCTGGAAGCGCGAGCCCTCCTCCACGCCGGCGATCTTCTTCAGCGCGCCTGCAATGCCCCGCGTCTGGCGGGTGAACTGCACGGCCGAGGCATCGGCCAGCACCTCGCGCGAGCGGCTGACACCGGCCTTGATCATGCGGGCGAAGAACATGCCGATCGCGCCGATCACGACTGCCACCAGGGCGAACACCACCAGCGCCCCTGCATTCCGGTTGCGCGAGCTGCCGCTATACATGAGGATCTTGCGGCCCATCAGCCCGAGCACCAGGATCCCGAACAGCACGCCCATCAGGCGGATGTTCAGCCGCATGTCGCCGTTGAGGATGTGACTGTACTCGTGGGCGACGACGCCCTGCAGCTCGTCGCGGTTGAGGCGGTCCAGGGCACCACGTGTCACCGCCACCGCGGCATCGGAAGTCGAGTAACCGGCGGCGAAGGCGTTGATACCCGGCTCCTGCTCAAGTACGAACACCGCCGGCACCGGCACGCCGGACGCGATCGACATCTCCTCGACCACGTTGCGGAGCCGGCGCAACTGGGGATCCGCCGTATCCTCCGGAACCGGCACGCCGCCCATCTGCATCGCCACCGCCGCTCCGCCGCTGCCCAGCGACGAGATGCGGTACAGCGATGCCAGGCCGATGATGCCGCCGGTGATCACGGCCGTGCCCAGCAGCGCACCCGGGTCGGGGCCGACGACCAGCGCCACCGCCAGGCAGGCGGCGATGACGATGCCCGCGACGGCAAGCGCGAACAGCACCACCAGCCGGGTGGTGTTGCGACGCGCCTGCTCCTGCCGCTCGAAGAAATTCAGAACTGCACCTTCGGCGCTTCGCGCACCTCGGCGCGGTCGGCCGGGATGTCCAGCAGCGCCGCGGCTTCGAAGTTGAACATGCCGGCGATGACGCTGGAGGGAAACACCTCGCGCTTGTTGTTGTAGGCCATGACCGAATCGTTGTAGGCCTGGCGCGCGAAGGCCACCCGGTTCTCGGTGCTGGTCAGCTCCTCGGTGAGCTGCATCATGTTCTGGTTGGCCTTCAGCTCCGGATAGGCCTCGGCCACCATCATCAGCCGGCCGAGCACGCCGTTGAGCTGGCCCTGGGTGGCGGCAAGCGTGGCCATGGCTTCCGGGTCCCCCGGGTTGGCCTTGGCGGCGGCGAGCCCGGACTGGGCGGCGGTGCGCGCGGCGGTCACCGCCTCCAGCGTCTCGCGCTCATGGCTCATGTAGGCGCGTGCGGTCTCCACCAGGTTGGGGATCAGGTCGAACCGGCGCTGCAGCTGCACGTCGATCTGGGCGAACGCATTCCTGAATGCGTTGCGGGCGGTGACCAGCCCGTTGTAGATGCCCACGCCCCACAGGACGAAGGCCACGATCAGGCCGAGAAACACCAGCACAATCAGCATGCTACCCATCAAAGCTCCCCTTGTTCATGCAATTGGTTTTCGACGCGTTATCATCGGTTCGGCAGGCAGAGCATACGCAGGGGAAAGACACGATGAAAGTGAACTCGCGTGGGCGCCGGCGTGCCGGCAGCAAGGCCTGGCAACTGGGTCTGGCGGGCATGCTGATGCCCCTGGCGCTTGGCACCGCTGCGCAGACTCCGGTGCAGGCACCGGCGCAGGCGCTGGCGCCCTTCCCTGAAACAATGCCGGCGCTCCCGGCGCCGTCCGATGGCCGTCCTGTCCAGCAGCCGCCGCCCGAGGAGGTCATGCCGCTGGCGGACGGCTTCGACGTGCGCGAGTTCGAGGCGATGGCCGAGGCGCTGGTGGAGAACCAGCGCGTTCCCGGGCTGGCCATGGCCATCGTCCACAACGGCCAGGTGCTCAGCGCGCGCGGCTACGGGGTGACCGACGTGCGCGCGGCCGAGCCGGTCGATGCCCACACCGTGTTTCGCCTCGCGTCGCTGTCGAAGTCGTTTGCCGGCACGATCGCCGGCATGCTGGTGTCCGAGGGCGCGATGCGCTGGGACAGCCGCGTGGTCGATTTCATGCCCGGGCTGCGGCTGTCTGATCCGGAGGCCGCGGAGATGATCACCGTCGCCGACGTGCTCAGCCACCGGGTCGGCCTGGGGCGGCACACATACGATCGCGACATCGAAGCCGGCGCCGAATACAACACGCTGGTGCAGCGCCTTTCCCAGGCACCGATGAGCTGCCAGCCCGGTGACTGCTACGGCTACCAGAATGTTGCCTTCAGCCTCGTGGGCGACGTGGTGTTCGCCACCTCCGGCCAGTTCTTCAGCGAGGCGGTATCGCGGCGCCTGTTCAAGCCGCTGGGCATGCACGATGCCAGCTACGGGCTGGACGGCATCCAGAACAGCCCGCGCTGGGCCAGGCCCCACGTGCGCACCAGGGGCGGCTGGACCTCGCTCACGCCCAAGCCCACCTACTATCGCGTGGCGCCGGCAGCCGGCGTCAACGCCAGCATTTCCGACATGGCCCAGTGGCTGATCGCCAACATGGGATATCGCCCGGACGTGCTGCCGGCGCCACTGCTGTCCACGCTGCACTCCCCGGTCGTGGGAACCCCGGACGAGATGCGTGGCGGCGAGCGCTCGTGGCGCCGCCAGCGCCTGAACGCCGCCGGCTATGGGCTGGGCTGGCGGGTCTATGACTATTCGGGCCACCGCATGGTGTTCCACGGCGGCGCGGTGCAGGGCTACCGCGGCGCGATGGCCATGCTGCCCGAGCGCGACCTGGGCGTGGTGATCCTCTGGAACAGCAGCAGCTCGCTGCCGTCGGGGCTGATGCCGACGATCCTGGACCGCGCCATCGGCCTGTCCGACCAGCGCTGGCTGGCCATCGACTACGACTACACCCCGGACGCATCGCGCCACGGCAGCGAAACCGCCGCCCGCACGGAACCGGCTGCAGATCGTGCTCCGCTCGCGGGCGGGCCTGCGGCGTCGGCATCGCGCGCGATGCCGGAGTAACAGCGGCCGCGCCGGCAGGGGCGCTTCGAGGACGAATTGAAGAAAAAACTCCCTTCCCGCCTGGGCGCGCGGGAAGGGAGTTCGTGTTGCTGCCTGAGGCGGCCTTACATCAGGGGCGCTGGCGCCGCAGGGATGACGGTGGGAACCGCCTTCTTTGCGCGCGGAGTGCGCTTCCGGGCGGCCTTCCTGGCAGCCTTCTTCGTGGCCTTCTTCGCCGCAGCCTTCTTCGTGGCCTTCTTCGCCACCTTCTTCGCCGCAGCCTTCTTCGTGGCCTTCTTCGTGGCCTTCTTCGTGGCCTTCTTCGCGACCTTCTTCGCCGCGGCCTTCTTCGTGGCCTTCTTCGCGACCTTCTTCGCCGCGGCCTTCTTCGTGGCCTTCTTCGCGACCTTCTTCGCCGCAGCCTTCTTCGTTGCCTTCCGTGCGACCTTCTTCACCGCGGCCTTCTTGGCAACCTTCCTGGTGGCGGCCTTGCGGGTGGCCTTCTTCGCCGCCGCCTTCTTCGCGACCTTGGCCGCCGGTTTCGTCGATGCGGTCTTCTTGGCCGCCTTCTTGGTGGCGGTGCGCTTCTTCGCAGCTTTCTTCGTGGCCATGTGATGGCTCTCCTCGTCGTTGGACTACGCGTTGCTGACTACGGCCCAGCCTTGCAGGACATCGCGGGAGTCGGACCCGCGATCAACCGCCGACGCGCCCGGCGCGTCGAGACGGATCTCGCCAAGCCCGCACCGGTGGCGGCCGACTGGCCAGCGATCCGGGACGGACAAAAAACACCCGCGACGGACGCATCGCGGGTGTCGTTGGATCTGGATGTGCGCCTTGCGAAGGAGACGATGCCCGCTTCCACCGGTTGATAGTGGTTGGCGGAAGAACTGCTGGTCCCGTGTCCGTTCGCTTTGATGTGGTTCACTCGTCTGTGCAGTCAACGGCTGCCTGGCCGAAACCTAATCACGCTTTTTTCCACTGTCAACACATCTGCTCCATCGCACGCACGGCAGCATGGATGACACCGGGTCAAAGCATTGCGAACAATCGCGCGCCAGGAGCACGTGGCCAGCGCAGGCGATCGCTCCAACGCGTGTCCACCTTTGCATCAAACAGCTTGAATCAAGCGGTTTGATGCATGCACACCATCAGGGTGCACGTGCCAGTGGCAACCGGTGCGGCAAGAGCCATGGGGTCATGCAGGAGTCGTCCGCGGGCATCGGCTTGTGCCTGGACGCAGGCGATGCAGCCTTGCGCTTATGGCATCGCACAAGCGCGACTGCGCGGGATTCGCGGGCACCAGACAGACAAGTGCCGGCGCATGCGCCGGCACTTGTTGCTGCATGCCGCCAGCCCGGTGGCGACAGGGGATCGCTGCCTACTCTTCGATCAACGCAGCGTATGCGTCGGGATCAAGCATCTCGTTGACCGGGTCGGTGTCATCGGCCTGCACCACGAAGATCCAGCCCTCGCCATAGGGATCCTCGTTGATCGTCTCTGGCTTGTCGGACAGGTCTTCGTTCACCGCGACGATGGTTCCCGACACGGGGCTGTAGATGTCAGAGGCCGCTTTGACCGACTCCACCACCGCCACGGTGCCACCGGCCTCGACGGTATCGCCCACTTCGGGCAGGTCGACGTAGACGAGGTCGCCGAGCGACTCCTGCGCGTGCTCCGAGATGCCAACCGTGACCTTGCCATCGTCTTCGACGCGCGCCCATTCGTGGGACTTGAGGAATTTCAGATCGCCTGGGATCTCGCTCATGACTGGCTCCGGATCACGTGGGTAGGGAAGAAAGCGCGCCTAGTGTAGCCAAGGTCCCGGCCGGGATGGCAGCCCCGCCGGCCGGGTATCACTCCGCGACGCCCGGCTGCACCTGGCCTTCGCGGACGAACGGATAGCGCACGATCCGCAGGGGCACCTCGCGGCCGCGCAGGTCCACGCGGACCTCGCCCGGCTCGCCCGCCGGGATGCGCGCGAACGCGATCGACTTGCCGATCGTGGGAGAGAACGTGCCGGACAGGATCTGGCCTTCACCGGCATCGGAAAGCACCCGCTGGCCGTGCCGCAGGACCCCGCGCCCATCCATCACCAGGCCCACCAGCTGGTGCGGCACACCGCCGACCTTCTGCGCTTCCAGCGCCTGGCGGCCGATGAAGTCCCGGCCCTCGTCCAGCGATACCGTCCAGCCCAGGCCTGCGACGTACGGCGTGACCTCTTCGTCCATGTCCTGGCCGTAGAGGTTCATGCCGGCCTCCAGGCGCAGGGTGTCGCGGGCCGCCAGGCCCGCCGGCTTCACGCCGGCCTCGATGAGCGCGTTCCAGAACGCCACCGCGCCGGCCTCGGGAAGCACGATCTCGAAGCCGTCCTCGCCCGTGTAGCCGGTGCGGGCGATGAACAAGTCGATCCCATCGGCGGACTTGGCGTCCAGCGCCGAGAACCGGCCCAGCGCGTCGACGCGCTCGCGGTCGCCATCGGCGACCAGACCGAGCACCGCCTCGCGCGCCTGCGGCCCCTGGACGGCGATGATCGCCAGCTCCGGCCGCTCACGCACCTGGACGTCGAAGTCCTTTGCGTGCCGTTCGATCCAGGCCAGGTCCTTGTCGCGGGTGGCGGCGTTGGACACGATCCGGTACTCGCCTTCGCCGAGCAGATAGACGATCAGGTCATCGATCACCCCGCCCTGCTCGTTGAGCATGCACGAGTACAGGGCCTTGCCCGGCTTCTTGAGCTTGTCGATCGAATTGGCGAGCAGCCTGCGCAGGAAGTCGCGGGCCTGCGGGCCGGACAGGTCGATGACCGTCATGTGGCTGACGTCGAACATCCCCGCCGCGCGCCGCACGTGGTGGTGCTCCTCGATCTGCGACCCGTAATTGAGCGGCATGTCCCAGCCGCCGAAATCCACCATCTTCGCGCCCAGCGCGCGGTGGGTGTCGTTGAGGACGGTCTTGCGGGTCATGGGCACACCTGTCGAGATGGGGAGCCGGGCATTATCCCAGATGCGGTCCATCCCGGTCCGGAGAGACTTGCGCTTCCACCCTCAGGATCGAGCCGTCCGTATCGACCACCCGCACCGGCGTGCCGGCCGGCAGGTCGGGTCCCGACACCGTCCAGAACGCATCGCCGATCTTCACCCGCCCCTGGCCGGCCTGGATCGCCCGCTCCAGCGGCACCACCCGTCCCACGTGCTGGGCCGCCCGGCGGTTGAGGGTGGGCCGGTCGCTTTCGCGCGCCCGCTGCCGGAACCACTTCCGGTACACCTGGATCGACACGAAGCTCAGCACCACGAAGGCACCGATCTGCGCCAGCAGCGGGATGCCGGGCACGAACAGCACGGCAACGAACATGGCCGCGGCGGCAAAGCCCATCCACAGCATGAAGGCACCCGGCGCCAGGGCCTCGGCGGCGAACAGGATCAGCGCCACCGCGGCCCAGGCCACCACATCCCAGCGCAGGTCCATGTCAGCCGCCCCGCCGCGCGGCCACCCGCGCCTGGGTCGCGTCCTGCTGCTTGTCCAGCGCTTCGCGCGCCAGTTCCGCCACGCCGGCGATCGAGCCGATCACGCCGCTGGCTTCCATCGGCATCAGCACGAACTTCTGGTTGGGCGCGGTGGCCAGCTTCTCGAATGCCTCCACGTACTTCTGGGCGACGAAGTAGTTGATCGCCTGCACATCACCCTGCGCAATCGCGTCGGACACCAGCTGGGTGGCCTTGGCTTCGGCTTCGGCCAGGCGCTCACGTGCCTCGGCCTCGCGGAAGGCGGCTTCCTTCTCGCCTTCGGCCTCCAGGATGGCGGCCTGCTTCTCGCCCTCGGCACGCAGGATCTCGGACTGGCGATGGCCCTCCGCCTCCAGGATCACCGCGCGGCGCTCGCGCTCGGCCTTCATCTGCCGCGCCATGGCGTCCACCAGGTCGCGCGGCGGCTGGATGTCGCGGATCTCGATGCGGGTAACCTTGATGCCCCAGGGATTGGTGGCCTGGTCCACCACGTCCAGCAGCTGGGCGTTGATCTGCTCGCGGTTGGACAGCGATTCGTCCAGGTCCATCGAGCCGATCACGGTGCGGATATTGGTCTGCACCAGGGCGATGGTCGCGATCTCCAGGTTCGCCACTTCGTACGCCGCCTTGGCCGCGTCCAGGGCCTGGAAGAACACCACCCCGTCCACGCGCACCACGGCGTTGTCCTTGGTGATCACGTCCTGGCTGGGGACGTCGAGCACCTGCTCCATCATGTTGATCTTGCGCCCGACGCCGTACACCACCGGGATCAGGAAGTGCAGCCCGGGCCCCATGGTGTGGGTGTACTTGCCGAAACGCTCCACCGTCCACTCATAGCCCTGCGGCACCACGCGCACGGTCTTGAACAGCACGATCACGCCCGCCACCAGCAGCACGACCGCCAGAAATCCTGTTGCCCCCATCGATTGATCTCCCCTTGTGCCGCCTCCATGGCGGTCGGGGAAGTATAGGGCCGCGCGCCGGCGTCGATGCGCCGCCGGCGGCGGCGATCCGGCCCCTGCAGGAAACAGGGGCCGGGATTCGGGTTCAGCGCGCGGCCGAGCGCGTGCCGGTGCCGGCCGGCTCCACCCACTTGGCGAAGGCGGCGTCGATCTCGGCGTCTTCGATCTGCTCGCCTGCAGCGACACGATCGGCCTGCTCGAACAGCGGGATGATCAGCTCCATGCCGTCCACCCCGGTCTTGAGCCGCAGGCCCGGCGGCTTCTCCAGCAGCGCGTCCCAGCGATCGCGCACCCGGGCCCAGTAGTCCTGCGTCGCCTCCCAGTACTCGCGGGCCGGGGTGAAGTCCACTTCGCCCGTCTTGCGGTAGTCGTTGAAGCCCACCTCGCGCGCCAGCGTGCGCGAGCTGCCGTCGGCCGCGCGCACCACCTTGGTGTTGTCCTGTTCGTGGGTCCAGCCGCCGGGCACGATGGTGTGGCGGTTCTCCACGTTGAGCGCGTTGTAGTCGTTGCGCTTGGTGTATTCGCGCCGCGGCAGCGGGCGCCAGGTGCGGTCGGAGGTCCAGGTGGCCACCCCGTAGCGGTGGTTCCAGCGGCCGGTACCGCAGTAGCGCGGCGCGTCGTTGACCTCGTAGACGCACTGCGTCCAGGCCCCCGCGGTGACTTCGGCCGGGATGTCGCGCACCTCCCAGGTCTGGTCGGCGGTGAACTCGAAGCGCCGCGACGCCTCCCAGGTCCAGTCCTGCCGCCAGTGCTTGGTCACGTGGCCGCTGCGCGGATCCACCAGCAGGTGCTGGAGCACGATCCTGCCGGGCGAATCCTCCACCACGTACACCACTTCGCTGCCGCCGCTGCGCTGCGGCTCCATCCGCTCGTAGCCATCGGCCAGCAGCACGGTCTCGTCGAAGGCGAAGCTCACCTTGTACTCGCCCTGCATGGCGAGGATCGCCTCGCGATCGCGCGCCGGATCAGGGGGCAGCGGCTCGGAGGCCACCGCGGCTCCGCCGCACAGCAGCGGCACGAGCGCCAGCTTGAACAGGGTTTCAGGTTTCATCGGATCGATCCTCGTCTGGAAGGGTTGCGGGAGGTCACAGGTCCACGGACAGGCTGATGGCCACGCTGCGGCCGGGTGAGGTGAAGCGGTCCAGCGCACCGTTGGCCGACATGGCCACCGGAAGGTCGCCGCTCGCCCAGTACTTGCGGTCCGCGATGTTGCGCACGCCGGCGTTGAGGGTCAGGTTGGGCGAGAGGTCCCAGTGCGCGTACAGGTCCAGCACCCCGTAGCCCGGGGTCTGGTACAGCTCCGGGTCCGCAACCCGGTCCCTGCGGGCGGCGAATCGCGCCGCCAGCTCCGCGCCCCAGGTCCCGGCCTCATAGCCCAGGCCCAGGACCGCGGTTGCCGGGTCCACCGAATCCAGCGGCACGTCGGCGGTGCGGTCATCGCCGCGCGACCACGAGGCGGCGCCGCGCAGCGTCCACCCTTCCCACGCCGGTGACAGCGCGCCGAAGTCCACGCCGGCCTTGAGTTCGGCGCCGTAGATGCGGGCCTCGGAGACGTTCTGCGACTGGAACACCATCAGCCCCTGGTCGTTGAAGCCGACGAACCGGAACGACTCGATGAAGTCCTCGTAGCGGTTGTGGTAGCCGGTGAGGCCGGCGTACACGGCATCACCGGCGAAGCGGACGCCGGCCTCGAAGCCGTCGCTGGTTTCCGGCCGCAGGTCGGGATTGGCGATGGCGGTGTAGCCGAACATCACGTTGGTCAGGCCAATGTTGACGTCGCTGTAGGGCGGCGCGCGGAAGCCCCGCGCATAGCCGGCGAACAGCGACCAACCGCCACCCGGCTTCCACACCGCGCCCAGCTTCGGCGACACCTGGGTCCGGCTCAGGCCACTCACCGCAACCCCGGGGTTGTCCTCGGCAAAGATGTCATCGGCCTTTGCGTCCAGTTCGTAGCGGTCCACCCGCACGCCCGGCACGAGCCGGAACGTGCCGGTGCCAAAGACGATCTCGTCCTGTGCATAGAAGGCATAGGTGGTGGTGGTGCTGGGCGGGAAGTCGCGCACCGGGAACACGTCCGGCAGCATCGCGTTGCTGGTGGCGCCGGTGTCCAGGTTGGTCACCAGTCCGTTGCGCTTCTGCCGGGTGCGCTGGCGCGAGGCATCGATTCCCCAGGTCAGGTCATGGCCGGCGTTGCCGGTGACGAATGCCTTGTGGAAATTGGCCTGCAGGCCATACGAGCGCTGGTCGAAGTTGAAGCTGCGGTCGCGGCGCTCACGGACGCCGGCCGCGGTCACCCGCTCCTCCAGCGTGTCCTGGTTGGTCTCGCTGTCCTGGCGGTACAGCTGCCAATCCAGGGAGTCGGCCACCGCCCAGTCCAGGACGTCCACCTCATGGGCCAGGGCCAACCGTGCCCGGCTCTGGTGGTCGTCGGCGCGCACGGCGAGGTTGTTGGCGCCGGTGAACCCCTGCATCCCGAGCATGCTCAGGATGTTGGTGTCGGCGGCGTCCTCGGTGCCGTCCAAAGTCAGCCGGAAGCGCTGGCCGGACCCGGGTTCGAATACCAGCTTGGCCAGCACGCTGCGGCCGTCGTTGCGCTGCGGGTTGGGCGCGGTGCGGGCGCTGCCGATGCCCTCGTCCTCGCCCATGTTTTCCGTTTCCCGGCCCTGGCGATGGCCCACGGCCAGCAGGCCCGACCAGCGCTCGCCGCCGAGGGCAGCGGTGGCGCCGGCGAAGAAACCGTCCCAGTCGCTTTCGGCGCCGAGCTTGAAGCCCAGATGGGCGTCCTGGCCTGGCGCGAGGTAATCGCGCGGATCGCGCGTCACGAACGACACCACGCCGCCCAGGGCGTCGGAGCCGTACAGCGCGCTGCTTGGTCCGCGCACCACCTCCACCCGCTTGAGCGTGTCCAGGTCCACGAAGTTGCGGTTGGCATTGGAAAAGTTGCCGATCTCGAACGCATCCGACACCGGCACGCCATCGGTGAGGATGCGCACCCGGTTTCCGCCCAGGCCGCGGATGCGGATGTCGCCGATGCCGAAGCGGCCGTACGAGCTGGTGACCGTCACCCCGGGCTCGTAGCGGAACAGGTCCTTGAGGTCGCGGACCAGCAGTTCGTCCATGCGCTCGCGGTTGATGACGTCAACCGTATTGGGCACGTCGACGATGGCGCGGGCGGTGCGGGTGGCGGTCACCACCACCCGATCGAATTCGGCCGGCTCCCCGGGGGCGGGTTCGGCCTGCGCGGGATGTTGGGCAAGGACGGCACCGGGACAGGCCGATGCCAGGAACAACAACAGGGAAACGCTCGGACGCATTGCACAGCTCGCTCGAAAGGAAACGGGCGGCGGCTGGCGTCCGGCGCGGGCCGGGGAGCGGGCTTGCCTGGAGAGGGGAGCGCCTGGCGCTCCCCGGGATCATTTGGTGAGGATCAGCTTGCCGTTGCGGGTGTGGCGCAGGCGGTAGCACTCGCCGCCGTGGCGGATCAGCACCTCACGCTGGCCCTGCAGCAGGCACGCACTGTCCAGCTCGCAGGCACACGACGATGCCGACCCGCCCTGGGCGGAGATGGCCTCTGCCGAACGGGCCGGATGGAGAACGGGATGGAGGCTGCCTGAAGGCATGGGGATCCTCGGGCTCGGACTCTTGGGAAAGGTGATGTTAATGATTCTCATTCGACTGTCAACGCATGCGCGCGGTCCGCTTCGAGGGGCAAGCGCCCCGACGCGCTATCCTGCCAACGGGAAGTGGAGGGCCGGATGCAGCAGGCGGAGAAGCGTGCTTCCAGGATCATCGGCGAGCTCCTGGCGCGGCCGGATCAGCTCGCGCTGGAGATGGGCGCCGGCGGCGAACTGCTGGTGGCGCGGGTTCGTGCGGTCGGCGGCGCGATCGCCCTGCTGCTGCCACTGCTGGCCCTGCTGGGCGGCAGCACGGTGCAGGAAGTGATGATCGGGCTGGTGGCCGCGGTGGTCATCAACATCGTCGCCCAGGTGTGGCTGGCGCTGGCGCGCAATGCGCGCCGCCATCCCTGGCTGCCCCACGCCACCAGTGTCTGGGACGTCACCGCCACCAGCGGGGTGCTGGTGGCGCTGGCGCTCTACGACCCGGTGGCCGGCGTCAGCAGCCTGGTGGTGTGGTGCTTCTACGTGATCGCGATCGTGCTCACCGCGCTGCGCCATGACGGCCGGCTCACCCTCTACATCGGGGGCCTGGCGATGATCCAGTACGCGCTGATCGGCTGGGCCGTGTTCGCGTTCACTCCCGACCCCCTGCTGGTGTCCGTGGATTACGGCACCGCGTCGCTGGATGCGCAGGTGCAGCGGGTGGTGCTGCTGCTGATCGTCACCCTGGTGACGGCGACCATCGTCTACCGCATGCAGCGGCTGGTGGAAATGTCCGGCCGCGACGGGCTCACCGGCCTTCCCAACCGCGCCTGGCTGCTGCAGAGCATGCCGCGGATCTTCGACGCTGTGCGGACGGCCGGCGGATCGCTGACCCTGGCGCTGCTGGACCTGGACCAGTTCCGTCGCATCAACGAGGAGGTCGGGCACCAGGGCGGCGACCGCGCAATCCGCCAGGTCGCGGCCGAACTGGAGCGGATGCTGGGCGAAAACGAACACCTGGCGCGGATCGGCGGCCAGGAGTTCGTGATGCTGCTCGCATCGCCCGTGGGCAGTGCCTGGGAGCGGCTGGACCGCATGCGCCGCACACTCGCCGAAAACCCGTTCATGGGAGGCCGCGGCACCGATCCGCAGCAGCTCACCTTCAGCGCGGGCCTGGCCTCCTGGCCGCAGGACGGCGCGGCCACTTCCCAGCTGCTGCGTACCGCCGACCGCCGCCTGCAGCAGGCCAAGCAGGGCGGGCGCAACCGCGTGGTGGCGCGCGACGGCTGAACCGCCGGCCGGGCGCCGGATGTTGCCGCCATTGCCCCCCGTCGCCTACCCTGCGCGGTCGGCGGGATCGTGCCCGGGGAGTTGGTGAATGGAAGTTTTGACGCGGATCGGTTTCGGCCTGCTGGGGCTGGCCGTGCTGATCGGGATCACCCTGCTGTTCTCCAACAACCGCCGCGGGGTCGACTGGAAACTGATCGCCACCGGCGTGGGGCTGCAGATCCTCATCGCCTGTTTCGTGCTGCTCACCAGCTGGGGGGCGCAGATCTTCGACGCGCTCTCCCGCGGCTTCGTGGCCGTGCTGGGCTTCACCGCCGAAGGCTCGGCCTTCATCTTCGGTGATTTCAGCAATCCTGAAAGGTACGGATTCATCTTCGCCTTCCAGGTGCTGCCCACCATCATCTTCTTCGCCAGCCTGATGAGCGTGCTTTACCACATCGGGGTGATGCAGAAGATCGTCGAAGCCATGACCTGGGTGATCACCCGGGTGATGCGCGTGTCCGGCGCCGAGACCCTGGCGGTGAGCGCCAACACCTTCGTCGGCCAGACCGAAGCGCCGCTGGTGATCCGCCCCTACGTACCGAAGATGACCGCGTCCGAGCTGCTGACGGTCATGGTCTCGGGCATGGGCACCATCGCTGGCGGGGTGCTGGGTGCCTACGTGCTGTTGCTGGGCGGCGGCGACCCGGCCGCGCAGGCGTTCTATGCCAAGCACCTGATCACCGCAAGCGTGATGGCCGCACCCGCGACCCTGGTGGTGGCAAAGATCCTGGTGCCGGAGACGGAACAGCCGCTGACGATGGGCGCGGTGCGCATCGAAGTGGAAAAGACCGCCGCCAACGTCATTGATGCCGCTGCCTCGGGCGCGGCCGACGGCTTGAAGCTGGCGCTCAACGTGGGCGCGATGCTGCTCGCCTTCATTGCCCTGATCGCCATGCTCAACTGGCCGCTGGTGTGGCTGGGCGAGGTCACCGGCCTGCAGGAACTGCTGGGCCGGCCAACCGACATGTCAGCGTTGCTGGGCGTCGTGTTGTCGCCGCTGGCCTGGATCATCGGCGTCCCGTGGCAGGACGCACCCACGGTGGGCGGGTTGATCGGCACCAAGGTGGTGCTGAACGAGTTCGTTGCCTACGTGCAGCTGGGGGAGATCACCCGGGGCAACGTCGAGGGCGTGAGCCTCACAGCGCAGGGCACGCTGATCGCCACCTACGCCTTGTGCGGCTTCGCCAACTTCGCCTCGATCGCCATCCAGATCGGCGGCGTCGGCGGCATTGCGCCCAACCGTCGCGCGGAGCTGGCCAGGTTCGGCCTGCGCGCGGTGCTGGGCGGCTCGATCGTGACCCTGATGACCGCCACCATCGCCGGCGTGCTGGCCCACTTCGGCTGAGGTCGCGCGCATGGCCAGTGTCGTGGTGGTGGGTTCGTTCAACGTCGACCATGTGTGGCGGACGCCGCGGCTGCCGCACCCGGGGGAAACCCTCGCCGGCGGGTACGCCAGCGGGCCGGGTGGCAAGGGCTTCAACCAGGCGGTGGCCGCGCGGCGCGCCGGGGCGGAAACGGTGTTCGTGTGTGCGCTCGGCGACGATGCCGGCGGCGTGCTGGCACGATCGCTGGCCGATGCGGACGGCATCGACCTGCGCGCGGAGCCCAGCGCGGCGCCAACCGGCACTGCCGGCATCTACGTCGACCACGCCGGCCGCAATACCATCATCATCGGCGCCGGCGCCAACGCCGACCTGGGGACGGGCTTCATCCAGGCCCAGGCCGCCACGCTGGCCTGCGCGGCGGTGGTGCTCGCGCAGCTGGAGTCCCCGCCCGGAGCCATCCTCCACGCCCTGCGCGCCGGCCGCGAAAACGGTGCCACCACGCTCCTCAACCCGGCGCCGGCCAACGCCCGCTGCAGCCTCGAGCTGCTGCTGGCCAGTCACATCCTCACCCCCAACGAAACCGAATTCGCCGCCCTGCTGGCAGTCCACGCCGACGAGGACATCGACCCGGCGCAGGTGGTGGCCACGGGTGACGCGCGGCTGCACCGGCTGTGCCGCACGCTGCTCCCGCACGGCACCGTGGTGGTGACCCTGGGCGGGGCCGGCGCCTTCATCTCCCACCCGGACGGCGACCTCCGCGGCGACGGCGCGCAGTTCTACCGCATCCCGGCGGAGGCGGTGCAGCCGGTCGATACCACGGGCGCTGGCGACGCCTTCAACGGTGCGTTGGCCGCCGGCCTGGCGACCCGGCCCGGGGCGCCGTTCCGCGATCACGTCGGCTATGCGACGCGGGTGGCGGGGCTGGCCACCGAACGCCCCGGCGCGGCCGCCTCCATGCCGCGCGCCGCCGAGGTCCTCGAGCGGTTCGGGCCGCCACCCACCCGGACGGACAAAGCCTGATAACGTTGGACGGGTGCCGCACGAGCCCGCCATGAAAGACTCGACACTGCAAAACGGCGCGTTCCTCCTGGCGCTGGTTGCCGTCAGCGCGGCATTCCTGTTCCTGCTGCGACCCTTCTACGCGGCCATCTTCTGGGCAGCCGCGCTCGCGGTCCTGTTCTGGCCGATCCACCAGTCGATCCTGGCGCGCATGCCGGGCAGGCCGTCGCTGGCCTCCCTGGCCAGCCTGCTGGTCTGCGTGCTGATCGCGATCATCCCGATCTGGCTGATTGCCCTGTCCGTGGTGCAGGAGATCGCGCAGATGTACGCCCGCTACACCCAGGACGGGGGCAGTCTGTCGGGGCAGCTGCGCGAGATCGGCGCGCGCACTCCGCCGTGGATGCTGGAGTGGCTGCAGCGTCTGGGCATCGACAACATGGCCGGGCTCCAGGAGCGCGCCGCCCAGGCCGCCGCCCAGGCGCTGCAGTTCGTGGCGACGCAGGCGGTCAGCATTGGCCAGAACACCATGCAGGTGCTGGTGACGCTGGCGGTGATGCTGTACCTGCTGTTCTTCTTCTTCCGCGACGGGGAGCGCATCGTCGGGTTGCTCGAGCGGGCGATCCCGATGGAAAACGCCTACATCGAGGGCCTGGCAGGCAGGTTCACCTCCGTGGTCAAGGCAACGATCCGCGGCAACCTCATCGTGGCGATGGCGCAGGGCGGGCTGGGCGGCGTGCTGTTCTGGGCCGTGGGCGTTCCGGGCGCAGTGCTGTGGGGTGTGGTGATGACCTTCCTGTCCCTGTTGCCGGCGGTGGGGGCCTGGCTGGTGTGGGGACCGGTGGCGATCTGGCTGCTGGCCACCGGGGCCATCGCCAGGGGCCTGGTCGTGATCGTGGTCGGGGCGTTGGTGATCGGCGTGATCGACAACCTCCTGCGCCCGATCCTGGTGGGCCGCGAGACGCGCATGCCCGACTACCTCGTACTGCTGTCCACCCTCGGCGGACTGGCCATGTTCGGACTGACCGGTTTCGTCGCCGGGCCGATGATCGCGGCGCTGTTCATGGCGATGTGGGGCTTCTTCATTTCCAGGCGCCACCCGGAGCCCGTCGCGCTAGCGGGACAGGACGCCGCGGCACCCGGGCCGGAGCCTTCCGGGCCCCCGGCCCGCTGACGGCCGGCGGTACAATCCCGCCATGCGCATCGGCCCGCACGACATCTTCCCCAAAGTGATCCTCGCGCCCATGGCGGGGGTGACCGACAAGCCCTTCCGGCAGCTGTGCAAGCAGCTCGGCGCCGGCCTGGCCGTCTCGGAAATGACCACCAGCGACCCGCGCCTTTGGCATACCCGCAAGTCCCTGCGGCGGATGGACCACGCCGGCGAGCCGGACCCGGTCAGCGTGCAGATCGCCGGGACCGAGCCGCGGGCGATGGCCGAGGCCGCGCGCCACAACGCCGGTCAGGGCGCCCAGATCATCGACATCAACATGGGCTGCCCCGCCAAGAAGGTGTGCAGCGCATGGGCGGGCTCGGCACTGATGCGCGACGAGGCCCTCGTCGGCCGCATCCTGGAAGCAGTGGTGGGCGCGGTCGATGTGCCGGTCACGCTGAAGATCCGCACCGGTTGGGACGCCGCCCACCGCAACGCGCCCGTGATCGCCCGCATCGCGCAGGAAAGCGGGATCGCCGCCCTGGCCGTGCACGGGCGCACCCGCGACCAGCACTACAAGGGTCAGGCCGAGTACGACACCATCGCCGCGATCAAGGCGGAGGCAACCATCCCCGTGGTCGCCAACGGCGACATCGATTCGCCCGCCAAGGCCGCCGCGGTGCTGCGCCACACGGGCGCCGATGCAGTGATGATCGGGCGCGCCGCCCAGGGGCGGCCGTGGATCTTCCGCGAGGTCGCCCACTACCTGGCCACCGGCGAACAGCTGCCGGAGCCGTCGCTGGCACAGGTGCGCGACATCCTGATCGGCCACCTGCGGTCGCTGCACGCGTTCTATGGCGAACACGCCGGCGTGCGCATTGCCCGCAAGCACCTGGGCTGGTACGCGAAGGACCGACCCGAGAACCGCGCTTTCCGCGCCGTGGTCAACCATGCCCAGTCGGCCGACCGGCAGATCGCGCTCACCCGCGACTATTTCGACGCCCTGATCGCCGGCGTCCCACCCGTCCTGCCGGCTGCCGCCTGAGGACGCCGGCTACGGCGATGATCCCCCGGCCCCGGTCTGCACGGCGCCGGCGCCGTTGGCAGAAGGCCCGTTCCAGATCCGCTGCCACAGCCGCGCGAGCTGGTCGGAGCGCGGGGCCGACCATTGCAGTTGCTCCGGCGGTAGCGCGCGCCAGCCGTCGCCTTCGCGCTCGGCCACCGCAAAGGTGAAGCTGTAATCGGACTCGGCGCCCATCCGCAGGTCGCTCAGCAGCAGCCGCCCATCCTCCACCCGCGCCTTCATGAAGCCGCGGTTGAACCAGGCCAGGCGCTGCACTGCAGGGATGCCTGCCGCAGACTCCAGAGCCTGCACGTCCGAGCGGTGGTGGCGGAAGCGGATCGGCCCGCGATCGGCCACCAGCGAGCGCTCCCCCTCCACGAAACCCTCCGGCGTCATCGCCACTACGCGCCACAGCAGGGTATTGAGCGGCATCGGCACTGAAAAACGTGGCGCATCGGCCAGCCCGATCGCAGCCAGGGAACGCTGCGCCTCGCGTTCCACCATCGCCTTGGCCGCCAGCGACCAGCCGACGTAGGCGGTGCTCAACGCCAGCCCGAGTGCCAGGGCATGCCGGCCCGCGACGCGGGCGCGGGCGCCGGCGAACAGCGCCACCACCACGCCCAGCAGCAGCCAGACGGTGTATGCCGGATCAATGATGAAAAGGCTCGACCACATCGCCGGATGGACCGGCAGCGGCCACAGCAGCTGGGTGCCGTAAACGGTGAAGGCGTCCAGCAGCGGATGGGTCACGAGCGCCAACTGGATCGCCCAGAACCAGTGGCGCGGCGCGCCGGCCACCCGCCCCCCGCGCCGGCGGAAGAGCCACCAGACGGCCCAGGCCACCAACGGCAGCACCAGCAGCGAATGGGTGGCGCCGCGGTGCAGGGTCATCAGCGCCACCGGATCGTCCGTCAGCAGCCACAGCGGCAGTGAATCCAGGTCCGGCAGGGTGCCAAGCACCGCACCCGCGGCAAGCGCGGCGCGGCGATGGGCGGCGGGGACCGCGACCCCGGCGACCGACGCGCCAAGCAGGACCTGGCTCAGTGAATCCATGCCGCCATTGTAGGCGCCAGCAATGCGCTGGCACCGGCGTCCGTGCGCACCGCGCCGCTCAGTGCAGCGTCGGCGCCTGGTCGGGCTCCCCGCCCGACAGGTACAGGTCCTGGAGCAGGAGCGGGATCGACGCCATCAGCTCCCAGCGCTCTTCCAGGTCGAAGCGATCCTCCCAGTCCAGCCCCATCGCTTCGGCCTGGGCCGGGTCCACGACGCCCAGCAGCGCGATGTCGCGCAAATCGGCCAGCAGGTCCTCGTCATCCTGCATCCATCGCTCCCAATCCTGTTCACGCATGGCCACGCCCTGCATGAAACCGCTGGCCCAGAGGGCGCCAAGGGGGAAGTCGTCGGGAATGCCGGCGAGCGGATCAGCGTCCCCTTCGCCGGCATCCGGATCGACGGCAGCGGACGGCAAGCCGATGATCGGCATGATGGCCAGCTCCTGCCCATCATCATGGTCGCCTGCGTCTCCGCCACCCGGAAGCGGCTGCCGCACCCGCCAGGCGACGTGGCTCCACAGCTTCATCAGCAGGTCGACTCCCTGTCCGGCCTCCCCGCTGGCCGCCCCGGGCGATCCCCCGCCCATCGCCACCGGCAGGAACTCGTTGGCCGGCACCGGGCTGCCAGGCCCGACCACGAGCGCGGAGAAGAAGCCGTCCAGCGCCTCCAGGGGCATCCCGCCGTGCTCCACCCAGGCGTCGGCCAGCTCCTCCAGCTGGTCGAGGTCCTGCACCCCGATCGGTTCCCCGGTGGCTTCGGTCTGTGTCATCTCGTCTGGCCCAAAATGCGCAGCGGTGCAGTTTAACCCCCGCCCAATGATGGCCCGGCGATCATGCAAAGCATTCCGGTGGGCGGTATCATCCCCGGCCATCTTTTCATCCGAATACAGGGATACGCCTGATGTCGAGCTACCTCTTCACTTCAGAGTCGGTGTCCGAAGGCCATCCGGACAAGGTCGCCGACCAGATCTCCGACGCCGTGCTCGACGCCATACTGGCCCAGGACAAGCGCGCGCGCGTGGCCTGTGAAACGCTGGTCAAGACCGGCGTGGCGATCGTGGCCGGCGAGGTCACCACGTCCGCGTGGGTGGACCTGGAGGCCCTGGTCCGCAAGGTGATCACGGACATCGGCTACAACAGCTCCGAGGTCGGCTTCGATGGCGAGACCTGCGGCGTGCTCAACCTCATCGGGAAGCAATCCGCGCACATCGCCCAGGGCGTGGACCGCAAGAATCCCGAGGAGCAGGGCGCCGGCGACCAGGGGCTGATGTTCGGCTACGCCTGCAACGAGGCGCCCGAGTACATGCCGGCGCCGATCTACTACAGCCATCGCCTGGTCGAGCAGCAGGCCAAGGTGCGCAAGAAGCGCAACTCGCCGCTGCCGTGGCTGCGCCCGGACGCCAAGAGCCAGGTCACCCTGCGCTACGACGGCGACGGGATCGTCGGCCTGGACGCGGTGGTGCTCTCCACCCAGCACGCCCCCGGGGTGAAGCAGAAGGACCTGATCGAAGGCGTGCGTGAATACATCCTCAAGCCGGTGCTGCCGAAGAAGTGGCTGGATGCGCTGCCGAAGAAGAAGCTGCACATCAATCCGACCGGCCGGTTCGAGATCGGGGGCCCGGTGGGCGACGCCGGGCTGACCGGGCGCAAGATCATCGTCGACACCTACGGCGGCATGGCCCGCCACGGCGGCGGCGCGTTCTCGGGCAAGGACCCGTCCAAGGTCGACCGTTCGGCCGCCTACGCGGCGCGCTACGTGGCCAAGAACGTGGTCGCCGCGGGCCTGGCGGACAAGTGCGAGGTGCAGCTGAGCTACGCCATCGGCGTGGCCGAGCCGACTTCCATCTCGGTGACCACCTTCGGCACCGGCCGGATCCCCGATGCGCAGATCGAGAAGCTGATCCGGGGCCACTTCGACCTGCGCCCTTACGGCATCGTCACGATGCTCGACCTGATCCACCCCATCTACCAGCCCACCGCGGCCTACGGCCATTTCGGCCGCAAGCCGTACGAGCACACCTACCACTGGGAGGAGACGGTGGATGGCAGGGTGGAAAAGCGCTCGGAAACCGCGACCGCCTTCACCTGGGAAAAGACCGACCGCGCCGAAGCCCTGCGCGAGGCCGCCAAACTGTAGGAGCGCGTCTCACGCGCGAAGCCGGGTGGCGCATGGCGCGCTCGGGCAATCACAGGCGCACCAGCAAAGAGGCCGCCCACCGGGCGGCCTCTTTGCATTGGGGCTGGCGAAAGCCCTCAGCCGTTGAGCAGCTTGGCGATCGCCGGCCCGAGGTCGCCGGGCGACTTGACCGTGGTCACGCCCGCTTTCTCCAGCGCGGCGAACTTGCCTTCGGCCGTGCCCGAGCCGCCCGAGGCGATGGCGCCGGCATGGCCCATGCGCTTGCCCGGGGGCGCGCTGGCGCCGGCGATGAAGCCGACCACCGGCTTGGTCACGTGCTCGGCGATGAACTCGGCCGCCTCTTCCTCGGCGCTGCCGCCGATCTCGCCGACCATGATGATGCCTTCGGTCTGCTCGTCGTCCTGGAACAGCTTCAGGCAGTCGATGAAGTTCAGGCCGTGGATCGGGTCGCCGCCAATGCCGATCACCGTCGACTGGCCCAGGCCGGCGTCGGTGGTCTGCTTGACGGCCTCGTAGGTCAGCGTGCCGGAGCGCGACACGATCGCGACCTTGCCGGCCTTGTGGATGTGGCCGGGCATGATGCCGATCTTGCACTCCCCGGGGGTGATGATGCCGGGGCAGTTCGGGCCCACCAGCACCGTGTCCGGATAGGTGGTCTCCAGGGTCTTCTTGACCCGCAGCATGTCCAGCACCGGGATGCCCTCGGTGATCGCGACGATGACCTTGATGCCGGCGTCGGCCGCCTCGAGGATCGCGTCGGCCGCGTACGGCGGCGGCACGTAGATGACCGAGGCGTTGGCGCCGGTCTCG
>JAAYXJ010000063.1 GCA_012515985.1 Gammaproteobacteria bacterium | reverse complement strand
GCCCGCCGCGTGCGCCGCGAGATCGCGCGCGTGAACACCCTGCTGGGCCAGCTCGCTGGCGAGCGGAAGTAAGGAAGGCCGACGATGACTGAGAACACCGAGAAGAAGCTGCGCACGGTCGAAGGCCGGGTGGTCAGCAACAAGATGGACAAGACCGTGACGGTCCTGGTCGAGCGCCAGGTCAAGCACTCGCTGTATGGCAAGTACATCCGCCGCTCCAGCAAGCTGCACGCGCACGATGCCGACAACTCCTGCAACGAGGGCGACACCGTCCGCGTGGTGGAGATCGCGCCGATGTCCAAGACCAAGAACTGGCGCGTGGTTGAAATCGTCACGCGCGCGGCCGACTGACTCACGGAGCGCTGAAATGATCCAGACCGAAAGCCACCTCGACGTGGCAGACAACTCCGGCGCCAGGGAAGTGATGTGCATCAAGGTGCTCGGCGGCTCCAAGCGCCGCTACGCCGCGATCGGCGACATCATCAAGGTGTCCGTGAAGGAAGCGATTCCGCGCGGCAAGGTGAAGAAGGGCGAGGTGTACAACGCCGTGGTGGTGCGGACCCGCAAGGGCGTGCGCCGCCCGGACGGCTCGCTGATCCGCTTCGACGGCAACGCCGCCGTGCTGCTCAACGCCAAGCACGAGCCCATCGGCACCCGCATCTTCGGGCCCGTGACCCGCGAGCTGCGTTCCGAGAAGTTCATGAAGATCGTCTCGCTCGCTCCCGAAGTGCTGTGAGCGGAGGACAGGAATAATGGCTACCAACCGAATCAAGAAGGGCGACCAGGTGATCGTGGTCGCCGGCAAGGACAAGGGCAAGCGCGGCGACGTGATCCGCGTTGTCGGCGATCGGGTGATCGTCTCCAACGTCAACATCGTCAAGCGCCACACCAAGCCCAATCCCCAGGCCGGCCAGCCGGGCGGGGTGATCGAGCGCGAGGCGCCGATCCACGTGTCCAACGTGATGCCGTTCAACCCTGCCACCGGCAAGGGCGAGCGCATTGGTACCAAGGTGCTGGAGGATGGACGCCGGATCCGGGTGTTCCGCTCCAGCGGTGAGGCGCTCGACGCCTGAGGAATGAAGAAATGAGCCGTCTGGAAACGTTCTACAAGGAAGAAGTGGTGCCGAAGCTGATGAAGCAGTTCGGCTACACGAATCCGATGCAGGTGCCGAAGATCAGCAAGATCACGCTCAACATGGGCGTGGGCGAGGCTGCGGCCAACAAGAAGGTGCTCGAGAACGCCACCGCCGACATGGCGAAGATCTCCGGCCAGAAGCCGATGATCACCAAGTCGCGCGTGTCGGTTGCGTCGTTCAAGATCCGTGACGGCTGGCCGATCGGCTGCAAGGTCACCTTGCGCCGCACCAGGATGTACGAGTTCCTGGACCGCCTGATCAACGTCTCGCTGCCGCGCGTTCGCGACTTCCGCGGCGTGTCGGCGCGTTCGTTCGACGGCCGCGGCAATTTCAACATGGGCGTGAAGGAGCAGATCATCTTCCCGGAGATCGACTTCGACCAGGTCGACGCGGTCCGCGGCATGGATATCGCCATCACCACCACCGCGAAGACCAACGAGGAGGCCAAGGCCCTGCTCGAGGCCTTCCGCTTCCCGTTCCGCTGAGGAAGACCAGACATGGCTAAGAAATCAATGATCAACCGCGAGGCCAAGCGCGAGAAGCTGGCGAAGAAGTACGCCGGCCGCCGCGAGGAGCTCAAGAAGATCATCGCCAGCGAGTCGTCGAGCTACGACGAGAAGATGGAGGCGATGGTCAAGCTGCAGAAGCTGCCGCGCGATTCGTCCCCGTCCCGCCAGACCACCCGCTGTGCGTTGACCGGCCGCCCGCGCGCCGTCTACGCGAAGTTCGGGCTGGGCCGCAACATGCTGCGCGAGGCCACCATGCGTGGCGACGTGCCGGGCGTGCGCAAGGCCTCCTGGTAATCCCCCTTTTCCGGATATCGATGCAGGAAACCAATCATGAGCATGACTGATCCCATCGCCGACATGCTGGTGCGCATGCGCAATGCCGCCGCAGTTGGCAAGCCGTCGGTGCAGATGCCCTCGTCCCGAATGAAGGCGTCGATCGCCGCGGTGCTGAAGGAAGAGGGGTATATCTCCGACTTCCGGGTGATCGAAAACGGCCCCAAGCGCGAGCTCGAGATCGAGCTGAAGTACTACGAGGGCAAGCCGGTCATCGAGCACATGCAGCGCTATTCGCGCTCCGGGCTGCGCCAGTACCGCGGCAAGAACGACCTGCCCAAGGTGCTCAACGGCCTGGGCATCGCCATCATCTCCACCTCCAAGGGCATCATGACGGATGCGCAGGCGCGCCAGCAGGGCGTCGGCGGTGAAGTCCTGTGCTTCGTGGCCTGAGGAAGAAACCGACATGTCCCGTATTGCCAAGAAGCCGATCGCCCTCCCCAAGGGCGTCGAAGTGAACATCCAGGCCAGCGAGATCAGCGTCAAGGGCCCGAAGGGCACGCTGTCGGTCGCGCGTCCGGAAGGCGTCGAGATCAAGCTCGAGGACGGCACCATCGAGATGGCTCCCGTCCAGCCGTCGGACATGGCGATCACCGGCACCACGCGCTCGATCGTCGACAACATGGTGCGCGGCGTTTCCGAGGGCTTCGAGCGCAAGCTCGAGCTGGTGGGCGTGGGCTACCGCGCCGCCGTCCAGGGCAAGGACCTCAACCTCACCCTGGGCTTCTCGCATCCGGTGCTGTTCCCGATCCCGGAAGGCATCACCATCACCACCCCGACCCAGACAGAGGTGCTGGTGGCTGGCGCCGACAAGCAGCAGGTCGGCCAGGTTGCCGCGAAGATCCGCGGCCTGCGCCCGCCCGAGCCGTACAAGGGCAAGGGCGTGAAGTACGCCGGCGAGAACATCATCCGCAAGGAAGCCAAGAAGGCATAAGGCGGGAACCACCCGCGCCGATCCGCTTCCAACAGAGAACACGAGACCATGGACAAGAAGAACGCCCGCCTGCGCCGCGCCCGCTCCACCCGCGCGCGCATCCGCGAACTCGACGTGCCGCGCCTTTCGGTGCTGCGCACCGGCCAGCACCTGTACGCCCAGGTGTTCACCGCCGACGGCTCGAAGGTTCTGGCTGCCGCCAGCACCACCCAGGCCGACGTGCGCGAGGGCCTGAAGACCTTCAACAACATCGAAGCCGCCGCGAAGGTGGGCAAGGCCATCGCCGAAAAGGCGAAGGCCGCCGGCATCGAGAAGGTCGCCTTCGACCGCTCGGGCTACCGCTACCACGGCCGCGTGAAGGCGCTGGCCGAGGCGGCCCGCGAGGGTGGCCTGCAGTTCTGACGTCCGGCTGACGGACCCCGCCGGTGCGGGATTGCACCGGACGCCCGCCGCCTTCTGCGCGGCGCCGCGGAACACTGCAACAGCATCCAACAACAAGCGGCCGCGAGCCGTACATATCCCGGACAAACAAAGGCACCAGACAAATGGCAGAAGAACGTTCACCGCGGGGCCGCGACCGCAATCGCCGCGACCGCGAGGAAATCGACGACGGCATGATCGAGAAGCTGATCACGGTCAACCGCGTCGCGAAGACCGTGAAGGGCGGCCGCCAGTTCACCTTCACCGCGCTCACCGTGGTGGGCGATGGCGAAGGCCGTGTCGGCTTCGGCTACGGCAAGGCGCGTGAAGTGCCGGCCGCGATCCAGAAGTCGATGGAAGCGGCCCGCAAGGGCATGCGCAACATCGAGCTCAGCGGCGGCACCCTGTGGCACACCGTCAAGTCCAACCACGGCGCCGCGCAGGTGTTCATGCAGCCGGCTTCCGAAGGTACCGGCGTGATCGCCGGCGGCGCGATGCGCGCCGTGCTCGAGGCGGTTGGCGTGAAGGACGTGCTGGCCAAGGCCACCGGCTCGCGCAACCCGATCAACCTGGTGCGCGCCACCATCAAGGGCCTTGAGCAGATGCATTCGCCGGGCAAGATCGCGGCCAAGCGCGGCAAGAAGGTCGAGGAGATCCTCCATGGCTAAGAACGAATCCACCGGCGGCACCGTCAAGGTGCGCCTGGTCAAGGGCCTGCAGGGAACCCAGGGCCGCCATCGCCTGTCCGTGAGGGCGCTGGGCCTGCGCAAGGTCAACGACGTACGCGAACTGAAGGACAGCCCGCAGGTGCGGGGCCTGATCAACAAGGTCCAGTACCTGGTCCGGGTCGAGGAGTAATCCAACATGCGCATGAACACTCTCAAGCCCGCAGAGGGCGCCCGCACCGAACGCGTCCGCGTCGGCCGCGGCATCGGTTCGGGCCTGGGCAAGACCGCCGGGCGCGGCCACAAGGGCACCTACGCGCGCTCCGGCAAGGGCAAGATCAAGGCCGGCTTCGAAGGCGGCCAGATGCCCCTGCGCAAGCGCCTGCCGAAGGTCGGCTTCCGCTCGCGCATCGCCGGCGACACCGCCGAGGTGTTCCTGTACCAGCTCGACAAGCTGGACGGGGAGATCGACTTCAAGGCGCTGCGGGCCGCCAAGCTGGTGCCGTCGACCGCCAAGCGCGCCAAGATCGTCAAGCGCGGTGAGGTCTCGAAGAAGCTCGTGCTCAAGGGCGTGCTGGCCACGGCCGGCGCGCGCGCCGCAATCGAGGCTGCTGGCGGCAGCGTCGAGGAAGCCTGATGTCGCGCAGCGCAGGCGCCATGGGTGGCCTGGGCGCAGGCCTGGGCAAGTTCACCGAGCTGCGGCAGCGCCTGCTGTTCGTGGCCGGTGCGCTGCTGGTCTACCGCATCGGCTGCTACATCCCGGTTCCGGGCGTGAACCCGGATGCCATGCTGCGGCTCATGGAGCAGCAGCAGGGCACCATCGTGGACATGTTCAACATGTTCTCGGGGGGTGCGCTGGAGCGCTTCAGCCTGTTCGCGCTGAACGTGATCCCGTACATCTCGGCCTCGATCGTGATGCAGCTGATGGTGCAGATCGTGCCGAGCCTGAAGGCGATCCAGCGCGAGGGCGAGTCGGGACGCCGCAAGATCACCCAGTGGTCGCGCCTGGGCGCGATCCCGCTGGCGATCTTCCAGTCGGCGGGCATCGCGTTTGCGCTGCAGAGCTCAGGCGCGGGGGCCGGCCTGAACGTGGTGTACGCGCCGGGCCCGGGTTTCATCCTGACCGCCATCGTGGCCCTCACCGCGGGCACCATGTTCCTGGTCTGGCTGGGTGAGCAGGTGACCGAGCGGGGCATCGGCAACGGCGTCTCGCTGATCATCTTCGCAGGCATCGTGGCCGGGTTGCCGAGCGCGATCTTCACCACCCTGGAGCAGGCGCGCAACGGCGACATGAGCCCGATCGCGGTCATCACGATCGCGGCCATCGTGCTCGCGTTCACCTTCTTCGTGGTGTTCATCGAGCGCGGCCAGCGGCGGATCACGGTCAACTACGCGCGCCGCCAGGGCGGCCGCAACGCCTATCAGAACCAGACCTCGTTCCTTCCGCTCAAGCTGAACATGGCGGGCGTGATCCCGGCGATCTTCGCGTCGTCGATCATCATGTTCCCGGCCACGGTCTCGACCTGGTTCGGCCAGGCCGGCTCGGCGCTGTGGCTGCAGCGGGCCGCGCAGGCGCTCTCGCCTGGGCAGCCGCTGTACATCCTGCTCTACGGCGGCCTGATTGCCGGCTTCACCTTCTTCTACACGGCGCTGGTGTTCAACAGCCAGGAGACCGCCGACAACCTGAAGAAGTCCGGCGCGCTGATCCCGGGCATCCGCCCGGGCAAGGCGACCGCCGAGTACATCGACGGCGTGCTGACCCGGCTCACCGCGGCGGGCGCGACCTACCTGGTCATCGTCTGCCTGCTGCCGGAGTTCATGCGCACCGAGCTGAACGCGTCGTTCTACTTCGGCGGGACGTCGCTGCTCATCGTGGTGATCGTGGTGATGGATTTCATCTCCCAGATCCAGGCGCACCTGATGTCGCACCAGTACGAAAGCCTGCTCAAGAAGGCCAACCTCAAGGGCGGCGGCAGGCGGTAGGCAATACCAACGCGGCCCTTCGCGGGCCGCATGGATCCCGGGACGTAGCGCCCGGATCCGGATGGGCGACCCGCGCGGCGATCTCGCGCGCGGGTGGGCCGCGCCGGTCCCCCGCTGAGTGGCGGGGGCGGCCGGGCCGGGTTTCCCGGCCGGGTACAGCGCCGGTCCGTCGCCGGAGCATGGGCACACTCCCCATGCCGGAGCCGGCGGGCATTTTCCCGCGGGCTTCCTGAAAACCCGAGATCCTGTTACAATTTCTTGTTCACTCCGCCGGATGCGCGCCGAATTTGACGGTATCCGGCCAGTCAAAACAGTTTGGAGACCGCGACATGGCGCGTATTGCTGGCGTCAACCTGCCTGCCCAGAAGCATGTCTGGGTCGGGTTGCAGAGTATCTACGGCATTGGCCGTACCCGTTCCCGCCAGGTGTGCGAGGCGGCGGGCGTCGACGAGACCACCCGCATCGTCGACCTGTCCGAGCCGGAAGTCGAGCGCCTGCGCGCCGAAGTCGGCAAGTTCGTCGTGGAGGGCGACCTCCGCCGCGAAGTGGGCATGTCGATCAAGCGCCTGATGGACCTGGGCAGCTACCGCGGCCTGCGCCATCGTCGCGGCCTTCCCCTGCGCGGACAGCGCACCCGCACCAACGCGCGCACCCGGAAGGGTCCGCGCAAGCCGATCAGGAAGTAAGGAATCGCCATGGCAAAGCCGGCACCCAAGACCCGGAAGAAGATCAAGCGCGTCATCACCGACGGCATCGCCCACGTGCACGCGTCCTTCAACAACACGATCATCACGATCACCGACCGCCAGGGCAACGCGCTCTCGTGGGCGACGTCTGGCGGCGCGGGTTTCCGCGGTTCGCGCAAGTCGACCCCGTTCGCCGCCCAGGTCGCCGCCGAGAAGGCCGGCCGCGCCGCGCTGGACTACGGCGTGAAGTCGCTGGAAGTGCGCATCAAGGGCCCCGGCCCGGGTCGCGAATCCGCCGTGCGTTCGCTGAACAACGTCGGCTACAAGATCACCACCATCGTCGACGTGACGCCGATCCCGCACAACGGGTGCCGTCCGCCGAAGAAGCGTCGCGTCTGAGGGAGCGATAAGAAATGGCACGTTACATCGGTCCAACCTGCAAGCTCGCCCGTCGCGAAGGCGTCGACCTTGGCCTCAAGAGCCCGACCCGCGCGCTTGATTCCAAGTGCAAGCTGGAGCAGAAGCCCGGCCAGCACGGCGCCGGCCCCGGCGCCCGCCGCAGCAAGCTCTCCGACTACGCCACCCAGCTGCGCGAGAAGCAGAAGGTCAAGCGCATCTACGGCCTGCTCGAGCGCCAGTTCCGCAACTATTACAAGAAGGCGTCCACCCGCAAGGGCAACACCGGCGAGAACCTCCTGCAGTACCTGGAGACCCGCCTGGACAACGTCGTCTACCGCATGGGCTTCGCCGTGACCCGTCCGGCCGCGCGCCAGCTGGTCGCGCACCGCGGCGTCACCGTGAACGGCCAGATCGTCAACCTCCCGTCCTACCAGGTGAAGGCCGGTGATGCGATCGCGCTCACCGAGAAGGCCCAGAAGCAGATGCGCGTGCAGGAAGCGCTGGACGTTTCCGCGCAGATGGACCTGTCGCCGGGCTGGGTGGAGGTTGACGCCAAGAAGTTCAGCGGCGTGTTCAAGGCGGTCCCCGAGCGCGGTGACCTGCCGGCCGACATCAACGAAGCGCTGATCGTCGAGCTGTACTCGAAGTAATCGGCCCCGGCTGCCGCGGGAGCATGCTCCCGCCGGCGCCCCCAGGCCCCCGAATATCCCCCCGGCCGGCACGCTTGGCGCGCCGGCACTGCTGGAGAAGCCACCAACATGACGGTTACCGCCAACCAGGTTCTGCGCCCGCGAGCTCCCCAGATCGAGCGCCTGAACGGCAATCGCGCGAAGGTCGTGATCGAGCCGCTGGAGCGCGGCTACGGCCATACCCTCGGCAACGCGCTGCGCCGGGTGCTGCTGTCCTCGATCCCGGGCTTCGCAATCACCGAAGTCGAGATCGACGGCGTGCTGCACGAGTACAGCGCCATCGAGGGCCTGCAGGAGGACGTGCTGGAGGTGCTGCTCAACCTCAAGGACGTTGCCATCCGCATGGGTACCGGCGATTCGTCCACCCTGACGCTGGCGAAGTCGGGGCCGGGCGAAGTCACCGCGGGTGACATCAAGACCGACCACAACGTCGAGGTCCTGAACCCCGACCACGTGATCTGCACCCTGACCAAGGACGCCTCGATCAGCATGCGGCTGAAGATCGAGCGCGGCTTCGGCTACCAGCCGGCCGCCGCCCGCCGCCATCCGGACGAGGAAACCCGCGCCATCGGCCGCCTGATGCTGGATGCGTCGTTCTCCCCCGTGCGCCGCGTGGCGTACGAGGTCGAGGCCGCCCGCGTCGAGCAGCGCACCGACCTGGACAAGCTGGTCCTGGATATCGAGACCAACGGCACCATCGACGCCGAGGAGGCCGTGCGCACCGCCGCCGACATCCTCACCGACCAGCTGTCGGTGTTCGGCGACTTCACCAACCGCGAGCGCGGCGCCGCCAAGCCGCAGCCGGCCGGGGTGGATCCGCTGCTGCTGCGTCCGATCGACGACCTCGAGCTGACCGTGCGTTCGGCCAACTGCCTCAAGGCCGAGAGCATCTATTACATCGGCGACCTGATCCAGAAGACCGAGGTCGAGCTGCTCAAGACCCCGAACCTGGGCAAGAAGTCGCTCACCGAGATCAAGGAAGTGCTGGCCCAGCGTGGCCTCTCGCTTGGCATGAAGCTGGAGAACTGGCCGCCGCCGGGGCTGAGCACCCACGGGATGCTGGGCTGATCCATCGCGCGGGCGCTGCCCGCGCGCCGCCCACAGGGCAACACTCACGGTTGACGGCCGAAGGCCGCGACCAGCGCCGGCAAGGGACGCCGGCCCGGGCCATCCGCAGTCCATGTTCCGACGCCAGGAAGGCGACAGCGAAGTCCAACGCATCAACCTTCACAAGGAAACAGACCCATGCGCCACCAGAAAGCCGGCCGCAAGCTCAACCGCAACAGCGCGCATCGCCAGGCGATGTTCAAGAACATGGCCGCCTCGCTGTTCAAGCACGAACTGATCAAGACCACCCTGCCCAAGGCCAAGGAACTGCGCCGCGTCGCCGAGCCGCTGATCACGCTGGCCAAGGTCGACAGCGTCGCCAACCGCCGCCTCGCCTTCTCGCGCCTGCGCGACAAGGAAGCGGTGGGCAACCTGTTCACCACCCTGGGCCCGCGCTACCAGTCGCGTCCGGGCGGCTACCTGCGCATCCTCAAGTGCGGCTTCCGCGCCGGCGACAATGCGCCGATGGCGTACGTCGAGCTGGTCGACCGCCCCCAGGCCCCGTCCGCCGAGGACTGATCGGCCCGACATTGAGGGATTGACGAAGCCCCGGCCCCGGCCGGGGTTTCTGTTTGTGACGCGCGCAGCGGATAATCCCCCCATTCCACAGCCGGTGCGCAGATGAATCCGTTGAGCTGGTCTTTCCGTGAACAGTTCCTGCTCGGGGCGACCGTCTCGTTCGGAATGATCATCGCCGCCATCACCATCGGCGGGGTGCTGGGGCTGGAAGCCTGCCCGCTGTGCATCTTCCAGCGGGTCGCGTTTGGAATTCTCGGCCTTGCTTTCCTGGTGGGGGCTTTGGTGGCGCCCAGGGGGCCGACGGGTCGCGGCATATGGGGACTGGTGGCTTTTGCCGCGGCCGGTACGGGCACCGGCATTGCAGGGCGGCACGTCTGGCTGCAGCTGTTCCCAAGCGAGATGGCGACCTGCGGGATGCCGCTGTCGTTCATGCGCGAAACGCTGGACACCCCGGGGCTGTTGCGCCAGCTCTACAGCCAGGCCCTCAACGCCCGGGGAGACTGCGCGCAGGTGGACTGGACCTTCCTGGGCCTGTCGATGCCCGCCTGGAGCCTCGTGTGGTTCGTGCTGTTCGGCGCCTGGGCCTTGTACGCCGGGTTCGGGCGGCGCCGCAGGAATTGACGCGCCGCAGCACTCTGGCATGATGCGGGATCGCCCCGGGATCTGCAGATGTCCAACACCGAACGTACCCTCCAGGCCGTGAGCACCGCTGCTGGCTGGACGCCCGACAGCTGGCGCGCGCGGCCGGCGAAGCAGATGCCTGTCTACCCAGACGCCGGCGAACTGGCCGCCGTGCAGCGGGAGCTGCAGGCGCTGCCGCCGCTGGTGACCTCGTGGGAAATCCTCGCCCTCAAGCAGCAGCTCGCCGAGGCGCAGGAGGGGCGGCGCTTCCTGCTCCAGGGCGGCGACTGCGCCGAGAACTTCGCGGACTGCTGCGCCGACGTCATTTCCAACCGGCTCAAGGTGCTGCTGCAGATGAGCCTGGTGCTGGTTCACGGGCTGAAGCTGCCGGTGGTGCGGGTGGGGCGGTTCGCAGGCCAGTACGCCAAGCCGCGCTCGGCCGACACCGAGACGCGCGAGGGCGTGGTGTTGCCGAGCTACCGGGGGGACATCGTGAACGGCCCGGAGTTCAACGCCCGGGCGCGTACGCCCGATCCGCGGCGGATGGTCAAGGCCCACGCGCGCTCGGCGATGACCATGAACTTCATCCGCTCGCTGATCGATGGCGGCTTCGCCGACCTCCACCACCCGGAATACTGGGGCCTGGACTGGGTGGGGGATGCGCAGCTCGCCGAGGAATACCAGCGCATGGTGTCGGGGCTGGGCGATTCGGTCCGCTTCATGGAGACGCTGGTGGGTTCGCAGATCCACGAGCTCAAGCGGGTGGACTTCTACACCTCCCACGAGGCGCTGCTGCTGCCCTACGAGGAGGCGCAGACGCGCCAGGTGCCGCGCCAGTGGGGCTGGTTCAACCTCAGCACCCACTATCCGTGGATCGGCATGCGCACCTGCGCGATCGACGGTGCCCATGCGGAGTACCTTCGCGGGATCCGCAATCCGATCGCGGTGAAGGTCGGTCCCTCGGTCACCCCCGACCAGCTGCGCGGCCTGATCGACCTGCTCAATCCGGACGACGAGCCGGGACGGCTGAGCCTGATCCACCGCATGGGCGCCGGCCAGATCGGCGAGCGGCTGCCGCCGCTGCTGGACGCGGTGAAGCGCGACGGTCGGCGCGTGCTGTGGGTCTGCGACCCCATGCACGGCAATACCGAATCCACCAGCAACGGCTACAAGACGCGCCGCTTCCACAACATCCGCAGCGAGATCGAGCAGGCGTTCGATATCCATGCCGCCGCGGGCACCCGGCTTGGCGGCGTGCATCTGGAGCTGACCGGTGAGGACGTCACGGAGTGCACCGGCGGTGCGCGCGACCTGACCGATACCGACCTGTCGCGCGCCTACCGCTCAAGCGTCGATCCGCGGCTGAACTACGAGCAGGCCCTGGAGACGGCGATGCTGATCGTGCGCAAGCGCGCATCGCAGTGCGCCGTGGCAGCCAGCTGATCTTCGCGGCGTCCACCTGACGCAAACGCGCCCATGCCCAGCATGGTCCGGGATTCGAGACGGATCCGGACATGGATATCGATTGGGAACTCGCGCTGGCGTCACTGTGGCCGCTGCTGATCGCGCTGGCCATGGGTCTGGTGGTGCGCCAGGTGCTGCTGCTGGTGGCGCGGCGCGCGCGCCTCGCAGCGCACCTGGTCCCAGATCGTCACGGCAATCGCCGTGCCGGCGGCCTTCGCGCTGCCGCTGCTGTTCCTGAGCATGGCCGTGAACGCCACCGCGCTGCCCGCGGAGTGGATGGCCGGGATCCAGCATTGGCTGGGCATTGGCGGGATCGCCGCGATCACCTGGGCGCTGGTGCGCGCAGTGGGCGCGTTCGAGGACCGGATCCTGGCCCGCCACCCCGTGGATGTGGCCGACAACCTGCACGCGCGCCGGGTGCGCACGCAGACCAGCGTGATCTCGCGCGCGGTGCAGATCGGGGTCGGGGTGATCGGCGTGTCGGTGATCCTGATGACGTTCCCCGCCATCCGCCAGATCGGCGCCACCCTGCTGGCGTCGGCGGGCCTGGCCGGCCTGGTGGCGGGGTTCGCGGCCAGGCCGGTATTCGGCAACCTGATCGCCGGCCTGCAGATCGCCATCACCCAGCCGATCCGGCTCGATGACGTGGTGATCGTGGAGGGCGAGTGGGGGCGGATCGAGGAGATCACCAGCTCCTACGTGGTGGTGCGGATCTGGGACCTGCGCCGGCTGATCGTGCCGCTGCAGTGGTTCATCGAGAACCCGTTCCAGAACTGGACGCGCCAGAGCGCGGAGCTGCTGGGCCCCGCCTTCGTCTGGCTTGACCATGGCACGCCGCTGCAGCCGGTGCGCGACGAGCTGCAGCGGATCTGTGACTCGGACCCGCGCTGGGACGGGCGCGTGTGCGTGGTCCATGTGGAGGACGTGACCCCCGAAGCGATGAAGGTGCGGCTGCTGGTCAGCGCCCGCAACTCCGGCGACGACTACGACCTGCGCGCCAACGTCCGCGAGCGGATGCTTGATTTCCTGCGCCGGGAGCATCCCGGCGCGCTGCCGCGCCGGCGCAACAGCGTCGACACGGACTTGCGCGGGGCCGCGGCCGGATGAGGCCGCGGCGAATACCGGTCAGGCTGCGCGGCTGGCGCGCTTGCGGTCGACTTCGGTGCGCAGCTTCTTGCGCAGGCGGATCTGCCGGGGGGTGACTTCCACCAGCTCGTCGTCGTCGATGAACTCCAGCGCCTGCTCCAGCGAGAAGCGGATCGGCGGGACCAGGCCCTCGTCGTCGTCCTTGCCGGCGGCGCGGAAGTTGGTGAGCTGCTTGCCGCGCAGGGCGTTGACCGTGAGGTCGTTGTCCTTGGAGTGGATGCCCACGATCTGGCCTTCGTAGATCTCCTCGCCCGGCTCGATGAACAGCCGTCCGCGCTCCTGCATCGCGATCTGCGCGTAGGCGGGCGAGACGCCGGTGGCGTTGGAGATCAGCACGCCGTTCACCCGCTGGCCGATGTCGCCCTCGGTCTTCGGTCCGTAGTGGTCGAACACGTGGAACAGCATGCCGGTACCCGAGGTCAGGGTCTTGAACTCGGTCTGGAAGCCGATCAGCCCGCGGGCGGGGATGATGAACTCGAGCCGCGCGCGGCCCTTGCCGTCCGGCTCCATGGACTGGAGGATCGCCTTGCGCTCGCCCAGTCGGCCCATCACCGCGCCCTGGTGCTGCTCCTCGATGTCCACCACCAGCGACTCGTACGGTTCTTCCACCACGCCGTCGGTCTCGCGCACGATCACCTCGGGCCGGGAGACGGCCAGCTCATAGCCTTCCCGGCGCATGGTCTCGATCAGGATGGACAGGTGCAGTTCGCCGCGGCCCGACACCTTGAAGCGGTCGGCGTCGGCGGTGTCCTCCACCCGCAGCGCCACGTTGTGGCGGGTTTCGCGGATCAAGCGGTCGCGCAGCTGGCGCGAGGTGAGGAACTTGCCGCCCGAGCGCTCCTTGACGCCGGCGAACGGCGAGTCGTTGACCTGGAAGGTCATCGAGATGGTCGGTTCGTCGACCGCCAGCACCGGCAGCTGCTCGACCGCGGTCGGATCGCACAGCGTGTCGGAAATGCCGACGCCGTCGATGCCGGAGAAGGCAATGATGTCGCCGGCGCGGGCCTCCGGCACCTCCACCCGCTCAAGGCCCATGAAACCAAGCACCTGCAGCACCTTGGCGTTGCGGCGGCTGCCATCGGCGGCCACGACCGTGACCTGCTGGTTGGTCTTCAGCGTGCCGCGCTGGATCCGGCCCACGCCAATGACGCCCACGTAGCTGTTGTAGTCCAGCGAAGTGACGCGCATCTGGAACGGGCCGTCCGGGTCCACCGGCGGCGGTGGCACGTGGCGGGTGATGGCCTCGAACAGCGGGGTCATGTCGCCGCCGCGCACGTCCTCGTCCAGGCTCGCGAAGCCCTGCAGCCCGGACGCGTAGACGGTGTGGAAATCCAGCTGCTCGTCGCTGGCGCCCAGGCGGTCGAACAGGTCGAAGGTCTGGTCCAGTACCCAGCTGGGCCGGGCGCCCGGGCGGTCGACCTTGTTGATCACCACGATCGGCTTGAAACCCATGGCGAACGCCTTCTGGGTGACGAAGCGCGTCTGGGGCATTGGCCCGTCCATCGCGTCCACCAGCACCAGCACCGAATCCACCATCGACAGCACCCGCTCGACCTCGCCGCCGAAGTCGGCGTGGCCCGGGGTATCGACGATGTTGATGCGCCAGACCTCGCCGGAGGACGGGTCCTTCCAGCGGATGGCGGTGTTCTTGGCGAGGATGGTGATTCCGCGCTCCTTCTCGATGTCGCCGCTGTCCATCACCCGGTCGGGCACGACGGCGCGCTCGTCGAAGGTGCCGGACTGCCGCAGCAGCTGGTCAACGAGGGTGGTCTTGCCGTGGTCGACGTGGGCGACGATGGCGATGTTGCGCAGGCGCTCGACGGAATTGGATTCTGGCATCGGGAAAGCCGCACCCTTGGGCCATTGCAGCCAGGCGCGGCGCTGTCAGTGGAGTAAGCCGGCTATTATAGCGTGCTGCAGTGCCGCAACGCGCGGGCCGGTTGAAAAAACTGCTCCCGTTCAGTTGCAAAGCCGGGCCTTCGCCCGCACGTCCCCTGTGAATCCCCAGACCAAGGATCCCCAATGTCCCTGCACGCCCTCTTTGACACCGACCGCGGCCAGATCAAGGTCGAGCTGTTCGCCGACAAGGCGCCGCTGACCGTGGCCAATTTCGTCAACCTGGCCAAGCGCGGCTTCTACGACGGCCTCAACTTCCATCGCGTCATCGCCGATTTCATGATCCAGGGCGGCTGCCCCCAGGGCACGGGCACCGGTGGCCCGGGCTACCGGTTCGAGGATGAGGCCAACAACGGCGTCAAGCACGACCGGGGCGTCCTTTCCATGGCCAACGCCGGCCCCAACACCAATGGCAGCCAGTTCTTCATCACCCACATCAAGACCGACTGGCTGGACGGCAAGCACACCGTGTTCGGCAAGGTGGTCGACGGGCTGGAGGTGGTGGATGCGGTGAAGCAGGGCGACGTGATCAAGTCGGTGAAGATCGAAGGCGACGCCGACGCCGCGCTGGCCGCCAGGGCCGACCGCGTGGCGGAGTGGAACAGGATCCTGGCGGCCTGACCGCCGGGCGCGTGCCGGCCCGGGAGGCCGGCACGTCCGCCGCCGGTGATAAAATCGGCGGTTGTTTCCACCTTGAGGAGTTGATCGCGGTGCCAACCACGCCACAGCTTGCCCGGCGCATCGGCCGTGCCCGGCCCAGTGCCATCATGCAGGTTGCCCGCAAGGCCGCGCGCCTGAAGGCCGAGGGCCGCGACATCATCAACTTCTCCATCGGCGTGCCCAATTTCCTGCCCGGGCCGCACGTGTACGCCGCCGCCCACGAGGCCGTGGACGCCGATTCCGGCCAGTACGGCACCAACCGCGGCGCCGATGCGCTGCTGGATGCGTTCCTCGGGCACATGGAGCGGATCGGCCTCACCGGCTACACCCGCGAAAACTGCGCCGCCGGCGTTGGCGCCAAGCAGCTGATCTACAACCTGGCGCAGGCGCTGCTGGACGAGGGTGAGGTGATCACATTCGCCACCCCGTACTGGACCAGCTACCCGGACATTGCCGCCATCGTGGGCGCCCAGGTCCGGCTGCTGCCGTGCCCGCCCGAGCAGGAGTACAAGCTCACGCCCGCGCAGCTGGATGCGGCGCTGGCCGAAAAGCCGAAGGTGTTCCTGTTCAACAACCCGTCCAACCCGACCGGGATGGTGTACACACGCGGGGAAATCGCCGCCCTGGCCGACGTGCTGGCCCGGCATCCGGACACCTGGATCATCACCGACGACATCTACAACCAGATGGTCTTCGACGGCGTCGGCTATCACAACTTCGTCCAGGCCCGTCCCGAGCTGCGCGAGCGGCTGGTGTTCATCGATTCGCTCTCCAAGGCCTGGGGGATGCCCGGCTGGCGGGTGGGCCTGATGGCAGGCCCGGCGGTGGTGGCCCAGGCGGTGAGCACCCTCAATTCCAACCACATCACCAGCCTGCCCGAGGTGGCCACGGCCGCGGCAATCGCCGCGCTGTCCGGCCCGCAGGACGTGCCGGAGGCCAGGCGCGCCGAGTTCCAGGCCAAGCGCGACCAGGTGCTCGAGGCGCTGGCCGCCATCCCAGGCGTGACCTGCCCGCGGCCGCAGGGCGCGTTCTATGTCTTCCCCGACATCAGCGTGGCCTTCGGCAAGTCGTACCAGGGCACCGTGATCGAGAACGACATCGACCTGTGCACCGCGCTGCTGGACGCCCAGGGCGTGGCCTGCGTGCCGGGCTCGGCGTTCGGCGAGCCGCGCAGCATGCGCATCAGCTACACCTGCCCGACGCCGCAGCTGGCGCCGGGCCTGGAG
This sequence comes from Gammaproteobacteria bacterium, assembly GCA_012515985.1. Classification (GTDB taxonomy): domain Bacteria; phylum Pseudomonadota; class Gammaproteobacteria; order Xanthomonadales; family Xanthomonadaceae; genus Luteimonas. The sequence continues at coordinate 10,674 of JAAYXJ010000063.1, read as the reverse complement.
CGCATCCGCGCATTCTTCGCCGGGCTCGCCTGAGCGGGCCGCGGCGCGAAACCCCACGAAACAAGAGGACCTCCCCATGAAGACGCCCGTCCGAGTCGCAGTCACCGGCGCCGCCGGCCAGATCGGCTACGCCCTGCTGTTCCGCATCGCCTCCGGCGAGATGCTCGGCAAGGACCAGCCGGTGATCCTGCAGATGCTGGAGCTGCCGATGGAGAAGGCCCAGGCCGCGCTCAAGGGCGTGATGATGGAGCTGGAGGACTGCGCCTTCCCGCTGCTGGCCGGCATGGTCGGCACGGACGATCCGGAAGTGGCCTTCAAGGACGCCGACATCGCCCTGCTGGTGGGCGCGCGCCCGCGCGGGCCGGGGATGGAGCGCAAGGACCTGCTGCTGGAGAATGCCAAGATCTTCACCGCCCAGGGCGCGGCCCTGAACAAGGTCGCCAGCCGCGACGTCAAGGTGCTGGTGGTGGGCAACCCGGCCAACACCAATGCCTACATCGCCATGAAGTCGGCCCCGGACCTCAAGCCGCAGAACTTCACCGCAATGCTGCGCCTGGACCACAACCGCGCGCTGAGCCAGCTGGCCACGAAGCTCGGCAAGCCCGTGGGCGGCATCGAGAAGCTGGTGGTGTGGGGCAACCACAGCCCCACCATGTACCCGGATTACCGCTTCGCCACCGCCGACGGGGAGTCCGTTGCCGAGGCGATCAACGACCAGGACTGGAACGCCAACACCTTCATTCCCACCGTGGGCAAGCGCGGCGCCGCCATCATCGAGGCGCGCGGCCTGTCGTCCGCCGCTTCCGCCGCCAACGCCGCCATCGACCACGTGCGTGACTGGGTGCTGGGCAGCAACGGCAAGTGGGTGACCATGGGCGTGCCGTCCGACGGCAGCTATGGCATCCCCGAAGGTGTAATGTTCGGCTTCCCGGTGACCACCGCGAACGGCGAGTACACCCTGGTCAAGGACCTTCCGATCGACGACTTCAGCCAGAAGTACATCGACCGGACCCTGGCCGAACTCGAAGAGGAGCGCGCCGGCGTGGCGCACCTGCTGGGTTGACGGGTCCAGGGCCATTGGAAGGCCTCCGGCTCCACCACCCAGGCCTGCGCGCCGCAGGACGATGACCGGGTCCGTGATGGGGCGGACCCGGGACATCGCGGCCGCGGGCGCGGTCGCCGCGATTGCGGTCGCGATCGCCTGGCTTTATTACACCGGCCTGTACTGCAGCGACGATACGCGCTACCTCCTGGGCGCCATCCGGATTGCGGTTGGCGAGGACATTTCCACCGCGTCCCTGGCCGAACGCCGGGTCGCGCTGTTGATCCCGGCCGCGGCCATGTACGCCGCGACCCGGAGCATCGACTGGGCGATCGCGATCTATCCGCTGTTCTACGTTGGCCTGGGGATCATGGCCTACGCGCTTGCGCGCCTGTTCTTTCCTGTCGCGCGCGCTCTCTTGGCGGCCCTGCTCGCACTGGCCCAGCCGGCGCTGTTCCTGTATTCGGGCGCCCTGATGCCCGACCTCGGCTCGGCCTTCTTCATCGTGCTCGCGCTGTACCTGCTGTGCAGGATGATCCTGGACGACGACCGTCGCCGGCAGGTGGTTTTTGCCGTGGGGACCGGCGCAGGCATCGGGGCGGCTTTCGCGCTGAAGGAGAGCAGCGCCATCGTCCTGGCCGCCCCGCTGGCGCTGCTTGTGGCGGGGATGGCGAGGAAGCGGCCGGTGGCCGCGCCCGCCGTTGCGATGTTCGCCGGCCTGGCCGCCGTCCTGCTGCTCGAATCGATCCTGTTCCGGTTCACTGCGGGACACTGGTATTCCAGCATCGCCAGCCTGCTGGACCCGCATGATTTCTCACGCTATGTGGAAGTCCAGGGCAGGACGCCGCTGGCACGCCTGAAGACCCTTGGTCTGGTGCTTGGCCCACACACCACCGGGTTGTTCCTGTTCGCGGGCCTGGCCTGCGTGCAGCTGCTGTCGCAGACGCTGAGAGGGCGCCTCGCGCCGCAGGACATGGCTGCATGGTGGGTCATCGCCGGGTTCTGGGCGTGGCCGGTGTCCTATTTCACCCTGGGGAGTGTGTCTTTGGCCGAATACGCGCCGCCCGTCATCCAGCAGCGCTATTACGCGCCGTTCGTGGCGCCGGCCGCACTGCTCGCGGTTCGTCTGTTTGTTTCGGCGGCAGGCGCAGGGCGGGCCGCATGGCTGCGCGGGGCCGGCCGGCTGGCCCGGGCCGCTGCCGTGCTGCTGCTGCTCTCCGGCCCCTGGGCGCAGCTGGATCAGCGCGGGCTGATGTACGGCGCGCCGGCCAAGGAGGCCTTCGTGCTGGCCATGGCCGACATGCAGCAGCGCTTCCCGGGTCTTCCGGTGGTCGACACCGACACCGGCTGGACGACCGACCTCAACCGCTGCCGTGCGCTGCTGTGGCCGGAGGAACAGGGAGGGAGCCGCAGGCTGCTGGAGGCGATCGCCAGCGGCAGCGACCGGCGTGGCTGGTTCGGTTACCGGGAGCCCGGGGAGCTGGATGGTCCCCACCTGCTGGTTGGCCACGGGAAGCTCCCGGCCGCGCCCCGTCCCAGCCGCTGGGGCACCGGCTTGCAGGAGTGGATGGACGCCGGTGGACTCGCGCTTGGGCTGGTCGGGGTATACGCCGCGCCCACTGCCGACGAACTGGGCGTCCCATGGCAGCCGCGGGAGCTGGCCGTGCGCCGGGTCAGTGCTGCCTCGGCCCCGCAAGCAACCGTTGCGCCGGCCCCTGCGGACGCCGACGCCGAACCCGGGGCTGCCCACGGGGCGCCCCACCAGACGGTCAAGGTCCACCTGGTGACTCCGATGGGCGATCCGATGGCCGGGGGCGCATCCCGCTAGCCCGGGCGGCACCCCGGTGTAGACCAAGGTCTGGGTGCAAGGGCCGTCCCGTGGCCATTAGGCTGGCGCAAACCGCGGGAGGGCAGGCGGACATGCGCTACGAAGACGTTTACCGGCGCTCGGTCGAGGAGCCGGAGGCCTTCTGGGCCGAACAGGCGGAAGCCATCCATTGGAACAGGGCGCCGCAACAGGTCCTCGATTACTCCAATCCGCCGTTCCGCAGATGGTTCGTGGGCGGAGAGACCAATCTCTGCCACAACGCGGTCGACCGGCACCTGGACGCGCGGGGCGGGCAGCTGGCGCTGGTGGGCTATTCCACCGAAACCGGCAGCGTCCGGGAGGTCACCTACCGCGAGCTGCATCGCGAGGTGAACACGTTCGCGGCCGTGCTGGTTTCCCTGGGCGTGGGGAAGGGCGACCGGGTGGTGATCTACATGCCGCATACGGTGGATGCGGTCTTCGCGATGCTGGCCTGCGCGCGCATCGGGGCGATCCATTCGGTGGTGTTCGGCGGCTTCGCATCAAAGAACCTCGCGCTGCGCATCGACGATGCCCGGCCCAGGGTGCTGGTGTGCGCGGACGCGGGCAGCCGCGGCGGCAAGGTGATCCCCTTCAAGCCGCTGGTGGACGAAGCGCTGGCGCGCGCCGCGCACCCCCCGGAGCACGTGCTGGTGGTCAGCCGCGGCCTGGCTGAGGTGCCGAAGCAGGCCGGCCGCGACCTGGACTATGCGGACCTGCGACCCGCCCACGAAGGCGCGCAGGTGCCCGTGCAGTGGCTGGAATCCAACGAGCCCAGCTACATCCTCTACACCTCCGGAACCACCGGCACCCCCAAGGGCGTGCAGCGCGACGTGGGCGGCTACGCGGTGGCACTGGCGCTGTCGATGTGGGCGATCTATGACATCCGGCCCGGGCAGGTCATGTTTTCCACCTCCGACATCGGCTGGGTGGTGGGGCACTCATATAACGTCTACGGTCCGCTGATCGCGGGCGCCACTTCAATCATCTACGAGGGCCTGCCGACCCGGCCCGATCCGGGCATCTGGTGGGAGCTGTGCGAGCGCTACGGCGTGCGCACCATGTTTTCCGCCCCCACCGCGCTGCGGGTGCTGAAGAAGTCCGATCCATCCCACATCACCGGGCGCGACCTGTCGAAGCTGGAGCACCTGTTCCTGGCCGGGGAGCCGCTGGACGAGCCCACCGCGCGCTGGATCTCCGACGTGCTGGGCAAGCCGGTGATCGACAACTACTGGCAGACCGAGACCGGCTGGCCGGTGCTGACGCTGATGCCGGGGCTGGACATGAAGCCGGTCAGGCTCGGCTCGCCGGGGCTGCCCAGCCCGGGTTACCGGCTGCGGGTGATCAACGAGGTCACGGGCGAAGATGCGCCGGCCGGGGAGAAAGGCGTCCTGGTGATCGAGCCGCCGCTGCCGCCGGGTTGCATGAGCACGGTGTGGCGCAACGACGAGCGTTTCATCGCCAGCTATTTCAGCCACTTCAACGAGCTGCTGTACAGCTCGCTGGACTGGGCGATCCGCGACGACGACGGCTACACGTACATCCTCGGGCGCACCGACGACGTCATCAACGTCGCCGGCCACCGGCTGGGGACGCGCGAGATCGAAGAGGCGGTCTCCAGCCATCCGGCCGTTGCCGAAGCCGCGGTGATCGGCGTGCACGACGAGGTCAAGGGACAGGTGCCGGTGGTGTTCGCCACCTTCAGGCAGCAGGGTGATGGACACCGGAATGCGGAGATCGCCGAGCAGATGCTGCAGGCGGTGACGCAGCAGCTCGGCGCGGTGGCGCGGCCGGCGCAGGTGTACGTGGTCAGCGCGCTGCCCAAGACCCGGTCGGGAAAACTGCTGCGGCGTTCGCTGCAGGCGCTGGCGGAGGATCGCGATCCGGGTGACCTGTCGACCCTGGATGACCCGGCCGCGCTGGAGGATGCGCGCCGGGCCATTGCACAGGCGCGGCCTGGCGGGGGGTCCGGGCCGCACCCGGAGTGAGCCCCGCGTCCGGCTGGAGCAGGCCGGGCGGCGCGTCCCGGTCCAGGATCCAGACGATGTCCTGGCCGTCCGGGTCGCTGCTGAGGGCGAAGCGCGCCGGCACGCCGGTGGCGAACGCAGCCGGCGTGCCTTTCGAAGCGTCGGTGAGGGGCACGATGAAAAGGCCGGTGGCGTCGATCACGCGCCGGGCGGGGGCGTCGGCCAGGTCGCCGATGTCGCGGATGCGTCCGTCGCGCCCGGCAAGGGCATGGCGGAAGTCGACCACCACGTCGGCGCGGGCGGGCTGGGTGCCGGGGATGGCAAGCGTGGCGCCGGTGATCTTGAGGTCGGGCCAGACGCTGCCGTTTTCAGGCAGGCCGGTGTACAGGCCGGTCGGCGTGCCCTGGTAGGTCCCTGTGGCGATGGCATCCAGCGCGGCCGCCAGCCCGAGAAAGTTCAGCCGCCGCACCGCCTGCTTTTCCGGGTCGCCCTCGATCCCGCCCGACTCCACCAGCACGGTGCTGGTGCCCCAGGCCGTCATCATGTCGCCGAAGGCGCGCGGGTTGAAGGTGTCATCCCACCGCGCCATGTGGCCGCCGATGCGCGGCTCAAGTGCCACCCGCATCACCGCCGCGACTTCCATGGCCCGCCGGCGCACCGGGTTGATGCCGCGTGCTTCGTCGAACGGGGGCGCCAGCAGGGCGATCGCCACGCCCCGGTCGCTGTCGCCGGCCCGGTAGCCGGGACGCTGGTCGTGCAGGTTGAAGCCGAAATCCGGCTTGATGCGGTCGCGCAGCGACTTCAGCGCGCGCCCCTCCGGCGTGGCCAGCGCCCGGGCGTCGCGGTTGATGTCGATCCCCTGCGCGTTGCGCCGCTGGAAACGCGCGGCGCCGTCGGGATTGACCAGGGGAAAGAAATGGAGCGTGGTGTTTTCCCGCAGCTGCGCGACGAGCGGATGATCCGGATGCGCGCCCAGGAAGTGGAACAAATCCGCGAGCGCCATCGTGGCCGTGCTCTCGTCGCCGTGCATCTGCGACCACAGCAGCACCGACGTCGTGCCTTCGCCCCAGGCCACGTGGCGCAGCGGACGGCCCTCGGCGCTCCTGCCGATCTCCTCGATAAGGAATCCGTCCGCGCCATCGATCAGCGGCATGACGCGCTGCCACCAGTGCTCCGGCGAAAACGTCCGCTGCTCGAGGCCGTCGACGCGCAGGTCGCTGTCATACAGCGCTTCCAGATCGTCCAGCCACGCTGCTGGGGCCGGCACGGGCGTGAGCGGAGCTTCCTGTTCCGGCGCGTTCGCGGCGGGCGTCGCTGCCGGCGCGGCGCTTGCGCAAGCGGCGGTGCCGGCAAGGATGAGCGCCAGCAGGATCGAACGGGGGCGGATCGGCATATGGGCTAACCTCGGGAAGGAGCTGGGGTGGCCGCTGCCACCGGGAGCCGAGGTTAGCCGAGCCCGGCGGGATGAAGGAATCCGGGCCTGGCGTGTAGAAGCAGGGGAGCGGCCCACGGGAGGCCGGAACGAGGAGAGCGCGAATGCGGGCAGCAAGATCTTTTGGAGTGGCAGGCGCCGCGATGGCGGCGTGCCTGCTGGTGGCCGGATGGGGAATGGCGGCGGACGCCTGCGCCAGCATCGGGGAGGGCGCGGCCGGAACCTACAAACAGCCGCCCGAACCCATCCTGGGCGTGATGCGCGCGCCGCTGAACCCCGTGCCCATGATCAATTCCAGCGGTACACGCGCGCTGCTGCTGCAGCGGGCGCCCAACCCTTCGATCAGCCGCGTGGCCGAACCCCACCTGAGGCTGGCCGGCGTGCGGATCATTCCTGCAAACCACAGCCGCCACGATCGCAGCAGCGGCTATGGCATCCGCACCTGCATCGAGGGTTTCACCCTGCTTGAGCTGGCGACCGGTGCGGAGACGCCGGTGCAGCTGCCCGAGGGCGCCTGCCCCGGTTCCCCGGACTGGTCGCCGGACGGGCAGCGCTTCGTGTTCGACAACACCACCGCCGAAGGCGTCGAACTGTGGATCGGCGATGCCGCGAGCGGCCAGGTGCGGCGGGTGGAGGGCGTGCAGCTCAACCCGATCCTCGACAGCACGGTGCAATGGCTGGGCGGCGGCGAACGGCTGCTGGTGAAGCTGGTGCCGGCCGACCTTGGCCCGGCCCCGGAGCGCGCCGAGGTCCCGCCCGGGCCGCAGATCACCGACGCCACCGACGGTGGCGGTGAAAGCAGCACCTATGAAGCGCGCGACACGCTTTCCAGCCCCGAGGACGAAGCGCTGTTCCAGCACTACGCCACCGCCCGGCTTGCGGTGGTCGACGCCTCCAGTGGAGCCGTTTCACCGGTGGGCAAAGCGGCCGCCCTGGGACGGGTGGACGCCGCGCCGGACGGGCGCCACGTGCTGCTGCAGGTGCTCAAGCGCCCGTATTCGTACGTCACCACCTGGCAGCGTTTCGCGCACGACGTGGTGGTGCTGGATCTGGAATCGGGCGATTCGCGGGTGCTCGCCGAATTGCCCGTCGCCGACCGCGTGCCGGTCCGTGGTGTTCCTACAGGCCCGCGCAGCCACGGGTGGCGGGCCAACCACCCTGCGACGCTCATTTGGACCGAAGCGCTTGATGGCGGCGACTGGAACAACGAGGTCCCAGAGCGCGACCGCCTGATGACCCTGGCGGCCCCGTTCACCGGTGAGGCCCGCGAAATCGCCAGGCTCCCGGAGCGGCTGGCCGGCACCCTCTGGTTCGCCGACGGCGGCCGCGTGCTGGTGTACGGATACGATGCCAACCGCAATTGGCTGACGACGCGGCTGCATGACCTGGACGACCCAGCGCAGCCGCCGCGCGTGCTGTGGGACCGCTCCATCCAGGAGCGCTATGCCGACCCGGGCAGCCCGCGCATGCAGCGCCTGCCCAATGGCAGCTACGTGCTGCATGAGGAAGACGGCGCGCTGTTCCTCTCCGGCGACGGCGCCACGCCGCAGGGATCGCGGCCGTTCATGGACCGGTTCGAGCTCGCCAGCGGGCAGACCACCCGCCAGTTCCGCAGCGCCCCGGATGCGTACGAATACTTCGTCGGCTTCATCGACGGCGATTCCTCGCGGCTGCTGACCTGGCACCAGACGCCGGTGGATCCCCCGAACCTGTTCCTGCGCGAACTGCGCGGCGCCGTCCCGGCAGCGGCGGATGGCGAGGCGGTCGTGGCGTCCGAGGCCATCCAGCTCACGCGCTTCCCCGACCCGGCGCCGCTGGTCCGCGACGTGGCCAAGCGGCTGGTCACCTACACCCGCGAGGACGGGGTGGAGCTTTCCTTCACCCTCTACACGCCACCCGGCTACCAGGAAGGCACCCGCGTGCCGGCGGTCCTGTATGCCTATCCGTACGACTATGCGGAGGCGGAAACTGCCGGCCAGGTCAGCGGCTCGGAGTACACCTTCACCCGCCTGCGCGAACACCAGATGCTGCTGCTGGCCGGCTACGCCATCATCGACGAGGCGGCGTTCCCGATCGTCGGCGACCCGCGCAACGCCTACGACACCTACCTGGAGCAGCTCGTGGCCAACGCGGAGGCGGCCGTGGCCAAGGCGGCGGAACTGGGGGTGGTGGATCCGGAGCGGATCGGCGTGACCGGCCACAGCCACGGCGCGCTGATGGCGGCCAACCTGCTGGCGCACACCGACCTGTTCCGCGCCGGTGTGGCCTCGAGCGGCGGCTACAACAAGACGCTCACGCCATTTGGTTTCCAGAACGAGCGGCGTTCGTTCTGGGCTGCGCCCGAGGTCTACGCGCAGGCGTCCACGTTCTTCCATGCGGACAAGGTCGATGAGCCGCTGCTGCTGGTGCACGGCTCCGACGATGCCAACCCGGGCACCGAGCCGCTGCAGTCCCCGCGCCTGTTCCAGGCCATCCGCGGCAACGGTGGCACCACGCGCCTGGTGATGCTGCCGTTCGAACCTCACTGGTACACGGCGCAGGAATCCAACGAGCACTTCGTGGCGGAAATGCTGGAGTGGTTCGACCGCTACGTGCGTGACGCGGGGCCGCGCGAGGCCGGCGGCTGACGCGGACTCAGTCCACCGCGGCGGGGCCGGCCGCCTCCGGTCCCGCCGCGGCGGGCTCTGCGCCCACATAGCGCGCGCGCGGGCGGATCAGCCGGCCCGAGGCCTGCTGCTCCAGCGCATGCGCCAGCCAGCCTGCAAGCCGGCCGGCCGCGAACATCACCAGCGCCGGCGCCGCCGGCAGCCCGTGCACGTGGCACAGCGCGGCCAGCAGCAGGTCGATGTTGGGGCGCTGGCCGCTGGCCTCCCCGGCGGCGGCGATGACCTGCTCCAGGCCGCGCATGGCGGGGCTCCGGCCGCGCGCTTCCCGGAGCATCTCCAGCAGCGCCGCCGCGCGCGGATCACCGTCGGGATACAGCGCATGGCCGAAGCCGGGCAGGTCGTCGCCGCGCTGCCAGCGGGCGGCGACATGGTCGGCGGGCGAGGGCGCGGCGAGCGCCTCGGCCACCAGCGCATGGGCGCGCGCGGTCGCGCCGCCGTGGCGCGGCCCGGAGAGCGCCGCCAGGCCGGTGCAGACGGTGGCGTGCAGGTGCGCCCCGGTGGAGGCCACCACGCGTGCGGCGAAGGCCGACACGTTGAGCTCGTGTTCGGCGCACAGCACCAGGGCCGCGCGCACCAGGTCGGCGAAGCGCGGATCGCGCGGCTTCCAGTGCCGCGCGAGCAGCAGGTGCACGGGCGCGTCGCCCGGGGAGACACCGGCCACCAGCGCGGCGTTCTGGCGCAGGAGGTCGGCGGCGATCCCGCGCCTGACGCTCGCCGACGCACTGAACGAGTGCCGGACCTCCAGCGCCAGCAGCGGGATGGCGGCCATCGCGCGCTCCAGCGGAGGCAGCCGGTCGTCGCCGGCCACCGCCCGCACGGTGTCCGGCCACTCGCCGGCCAGCGGCCGGTCGAACGGATCATCGCCTTCGCAGTCCCACAGCAGCCGGGCGGTGTCCTCCAGCGTGGCACCTTCGCGGGCGAGCGCCACCGCGGACTGTCCGCGATACCAGGGGCCGTCCGGCCGGATCTGGGAGATACGGGTCTCCATCACTGGCAACCCCCGGTCCAGGCTTTGCGCCGCCCCGCGGGCCGCGCCACGGCCCGCGCGCTTGCGCTGCAGCAGCTTGTCGATGTCGCTGCGCCGGTAGACCCGGCTGCGATGGTCCGGGCCAGGGCGCGACTGCACCAGCCCGCGGCTCACGTAGGCGTACAGGGTGGCGGGGCTGATGCCGAGCAGCTCGCAGGCACGGGGCGCGGGGATGAAAGACTCGTCCATGGCGACATATTGATTGATGGGGTCAAGATTGATCAACAGGTCGATTGGTGAGAGATTGAAGCGGTCCGCGGGCGCCTGCCGTCCGCCTGAAGGAGTCCCCCATGAGCACCGCTTCCGCCGGCGCACGTTTCCGTGCCGCGCTTGCCGAAGAGTCGCCGCTGCAGGTCATCGGCGCCATCAATGCCAACCACGCCCTGCTCGCGCAGCGCGCCGGGTTCCGTGCCATCTACCTGTCGGGCGGAGGCGTCGCCGCCGGTTCGCTGGGCATGCCGGACCTGGGCATCAACACCCTGGAAGACGTGCTGGTTGATACCCGGCGCATCACCGATGTGTGCGACCTGCCGCTGCTGGTGGACATCGACACCGGCTTCGGTCCCAGCGCGTTCAACATCGAGCGCACCATCAAGAGCCTGATCAAGGCTGGCGCCGCCGCCTGCCACATCGAGGACCAGGTGGGGGCCAAGCGTTGCGGCCACCGCCCGGGCAAGGAGATCGTGTCGCAGGG
>JAAYXJ010000062.1 GCA_012515985.1 Gammaproteobacteria bacterium | reverse complement strand
TGGCCGACCTGGTGGCATTCGGCCGGCCCTTCATCTCCAATCCGGACCTGGTGGAGCGGCTCCGCAACGGCTGGCCGCTGGCCGATGCCGACCCGGCGACGTTCTACGGCGGCGGTGCCGCCGGATACACCGATTACCCGACCTGGGAAGAAGCGCTGGAAACCGCCTGAGGCACGCAGCCTCCGGCCGCCCATGCCGTCACCGGGCGCCGCTCAGCCGACGTGGAAACCTTCCCCCACGTCGCCTGGCGCCGCCGGCGTCCGTTCCACGGCCTCGACCCGGGCGCCAGGCGGGCCCTGCCGCAGCCACTCCGCCAGCGCCTCCAGCGCATCCGGCAGCCCGGCGGCCAGGACCTCCACCCGCCCATCGGGCAGGTTGAGCGCATGCCCACGCAGCCCAAGCTCCCGAGCCCTGGTCCTGGTGGAAGCGCGGAAGAACACCCCCTGCACCCGCCCGGACACCAGGAACCGCGCCGCCGTCACGAAGGATCTCCCGCCGGCGTGGCGGGAACCGGCGGCCCGCCGGCCTCCGCTACCGCCGTTTCGATCTCCAGCGCCGTCACCGGGCCAAGGAAACGGCGGGCCACCCGTCCATCGGGTCCGATCAGCCAGGTCATCGGCAGCCCGCGGGGGATGTCGAAATCCGCCGGCGGATCGAGCATCCCGATGATCGCGATCGGGTAGGTGACGGGGAATTCCTCCAGGAACGCCCGTATCGCCTCCGGCGCGATGTCCTCGTAGGCCAGGCCGATCACTTCGATGTGCGGGCGCATGCTCGCCAGCGCGGACAGTTCCGGCATTTCCTCGCGGCACGGGGCGCACCAGGTGGCCCAGTAATTGACGACCACCCACTGGCCGCGGTGGTCCGCAAGGTCCCAGCGGTCATCGTCGATGGTCGTGACCTGCAGGGCGGGCCCGTCGCCGGCCGCATCGGTGCCGGCCGCCGGCTCCCGCGATCCGCTTGATGTCCCGGCGCCCGCTTCGGACGGCTCGCCGCGCTGGCACCCCGCCAGCACCGTCGCGCCCACCAGCGCCGCCAACAGCCATCGGTAAATCATGCGCCCTCCTCCATCGGTTCATACAGGCTGCCCACGCGCCGCTTCAGCCGGTCGCGCAGGGGAATGCGCAGGTCGTCCAGCGCGGCTGCGGCGGCGACGCCGAGCGCATCATCCCGGCACGGCAGGTGCGCCTCGTTGATGGGCACCCGCAAATTGCAGGCTTCGTAGAGTTCGGCCAGGGTCAGCCCGTCGAGATCGCGCGAGAGCAGCCATTCTCCGCTTTCCGCGCGGGTGACCAGCTTGATGGCACCCAGCTGGCCCAGCATCTGCTGCACGAGCGCATCGGTCAGGCAAGGCTCGAGCCGCTCGATGTCCTCGCTGTGCAGCCCCCGGCCCTCGCGCCGCGCCTGTGCAAAGCGGCCGAGCAGGCGCAGCAGGCCGAACATCTCGTAGCCCTCCGGCAACCGCATCGCGGCCGGCTGGTACCGGAACGCCGACACCGAGGCCGCGAACGAGGCCCCCAGCAGCACGGACACCCACGCCGCGTAGATCCACAGCAACAGGATCGGGAAGAACGCTACCTGGCCATAGATGCGCTGGTAGGCATCGAAGCTGCCCAGGTACATCGCGATCAAGCGCTTGAGCAGTTCCAGCAGCACCGCCGCCAGGAATGCGCCGGCGAACGCGTGCCGCCATTTCACCGTGCGGTGCGGCACCACCCTGTAGATCGCGGCGATCGCCACCAGTTCGATCACGAACGGCGCAGCGCCCACCAGGTTGCGCTGCAGCCAGGCGCCGGTGACCGTGCGAAACACGTCCATCGCGAACACGCTCGTCACCACGGCGATCGAGGCGCTGGCCACCAGCGCTCCCAGGGTCAGTACCGTCCAGTACACCAGGAACCGCCACACCTGGGGCCTGGCCGAGCGCACGCGCCAGATGCGGTTGAAAGTCGCCTCCACGCCCTGCAGCGTGATCAGTACCGTCACCACCAGCGTGATCACGCCCACGGCGGTGAGTTGGCCGGAATTGAGGGAGAACTGCAGCAGGTACGTCTCCACCGCCTGCGCGGCGCTGGGCACGAAATTGGTGAAGATGAAGCCACGCAACATGTCGCTCCACTGCTCGAACACCGGGAAGGCCGAGAGCACCCCGAACACCACGATCGAGAGCGGCACCAGCGCCAGCAGGGTGGTGAAGGACAGCGCGCCAGCTGCTTCGAACAGCCGGTCGTCCATGAAGCGGCGGCCAAGGAAGCGGGCGAAGGATCGCGCCCGGGCGCGATCGGCAAGGTGTTCCTTCCAGCGGCGCAGGGTGGCCAGCGACTCCATCCGCGCGAGGTTACCCGAATCGCGACGGCGCCAGCGGCACGGCCCGCGGTCGGCGGCTTGCTCTATCCTTGACCGCTTCCCTTGGAGGCGATCGATGGCCGAAATCCTGGTGCTCTATTACAGCCGCAACGGGTCGGTGGCGCGGCTGGCGCGCCAGATCGCCCGCGGCGTCGGGGAAGTCGACGGCGCCCGGGCGCGGCTGCGGACCGTGCCGCCCGTCGCGCCGGTCACCCGCACTGCCGCGCCGCCCGTGCCGGAGGACGGCGCGCCGTTCGTCGAGGGGGCCGACTTCGACGAATGCGACGGCCTGCTCCTGGGCAGCCCCACGCGCTTCGGCAACATGGCGGCGCCGCTCAAGCACTGTCTCGACGGGCTGGGCGCACAGTGGGCCAGCGGCACCCTGGTGGGCAAGCCCGCCGGCGTTTTCACTTCCACCACCACCATGCACGGCGGCCAGGAATCGACCCTGCTGTCGATGATGGTTCCGCTGCTGCACCACGGCTGCGTGCTGGTTGGCATCCCGTTCACCGAACCTGCGCTGAGCACCACCCGCAGCGGCGGCACCCCTTACGGCGCCAGCCACGTGGCCGGCACCGACGACGATCCCCAGCCGACGGCCGAGGAGGCGCAGCTGGCCCGGGCACTGGGACGGCGGGTGGCGCTGCTGGCGGCGAGGCTGGCGTCGTGAGTCCGCGCACCCTGCGGTTCGTCCACGCCGGCGCCCTGCTGGCGCTGGCGGTGCTGTTCTCGGCCTGGTTCCTCGGTCGCGGCCACCTGTGGACGGCGCTGCTGGTGTTCATCGCGCCGCCGCTGCTGCTGGCCATCGGCGTGCTGCGGGGCAGCCGGCTGGCCGGTTTCTGGTCCGGCGTGCTGGGGCTGCTGTGGTTCAGCCACGGGGTCATGGACGCATGGAGTGATCCGGCGGTGCGGGCGTTCGCGCTGGTCGAGGTCGTGCTCGCGATCGTGATCATCTTCCTTGCCAGCTGGCCGGGCCTGGTCGCCCGCTTCGGCGGCCGGGGCAAAGCCCCCTGACCGGCCCGCGCCGGGTGCCCCGGGCCCTGCGCGCGCGGCCGCTCCGGGCCTGGCAGCGGCTAGAATGTGCGCCCGCGAAGATGGCTGGAAAGACCGAATGGAAGAGCTGCTGATCGTCACCACCGGCGGCACCATCGACAAGGTGTATTTCGACGACAAGTCCGACTTCCAGGTCGGCGAACCGCAGATCGGGCGGATCCTCGAGGAACTCGGGGTGGCCTTCCGGTTCCGCGTCATCCCCATCCTGCGCAAGGATTCGCTGCACCTGACCGATGACGACCGGGCCCTCATCCGCGCCACCGTCGTCGCCCAGCCCACCCGACACGTGCTCATCACCCACGGCACCGATTCGATGGTCGAGACCGCCCGCGCCCTGGACGGGCTGGACCGCACCATCGTGCTCACCGGCGCGCTCAACCCAGCGCGGTTCCGCGGTTCGGATGCCGAGTTCAACATCGGCACCGCGGTGGGCGCCGTGCAGTGCCTGCCGCCGGGCACCTGGATCGCCATGAACGGACGCATCTGGGATCCGCGCAAGGTGCGCAAGAACGTGGAGGCCAACCGCTTCGAGGCGGCGGGCTGATCCACCCGTTCAGGGCCGCGCCGCGTCCTCTCCCGGGCCGAAGGCCCGCATCACGGCGTCCACTTCCACGAATTCCACCTCGTGGTCCTGGGCCAGGGTACGCATCAGCCAGCGTGCCGCGTCGTGCCCGAGCGGGCGGTCGGCCGCGAAGACATCGGCGCCGATGCCGAGCCTGCGCAGCCAGGCCAGCCGCAGGCCGGGCACCCCGCTCTCCGCTGCCCCCGCCGCGGCACGGTCCAGCCGTGCCTGGGCATGGCGCGGGTCGGCGCGCGGCGCGGTGCCGTCGCGGAATTTGATGATGAAGCGCTGCCAGGGGCCATCCCCGGGGAGCTCGATGGTGTCCATGCGCGGGGCGGTCCCATTGCGGCACCCCGCAGTCTAGCGGGGTGCCGCCGCGGAACGTGCCGCTCAGTCGTGGCTCGCGCTGAGGGTCACGCCGGAGTACGAGGAATAACCCCGCACCATCACGTGATAGGTGCCACCCTGCGGCGCGGAGGCCGTGCAGGTTTCATTGTTGCCGGCACGGTACGGCCGGCAGTCGTAGGCGGACGTGGTGGGGGGCGAACCCCGGCGCACGTACAGGTCCGCGTCGCCGCTGCCGCCGCTGGTGCGGATCACCAGGTTGCGCGCGCCGGTGGGCACGTTGAACGTGTACCTGCGTTCGCTGGCCGCCGCTCCCGACAGCCCGGTCACCGGCACGCCGTTCTGGAGCTGGCTTCCGCCGCCGCCACCAGCCTGGTAGGTACCGGTGAGGGTCACCCCGGAGAACGACGAGTAACCGCGCACCATGATGTGGTACACGCCCGCCTGCGGGGAGGAGAAGTTGCAGCTTTCGTTGTTGCCGGTGCGGTACGGGCGGCAGTCGTAGGTTGACGTGGTCGGCTGCGCGCCGCGCCGCACGTACAGATCGGCGTCGCCGCTGCCGCCGGAAATGGTTATCCCCAGGCTCGTTGCTCCCTCCGGCACCGTGATCGTCCAGTACTGGGCACTGCCGCTGGCACCCGAGATCCCCGTGACCGGCACCCCGTTGCCGAGCTCGCCCGGGCCCGGGCCGGGATCCGGGTCGCCGCCACCGCCGCCGTCGAACCGGGAATACAGCAGACGGTTGGGCGAACCCACGGGGTTGCCGACGACGCCGGTGGTGGCGTTGGCATAGAGCGCGTTCTCCACCTGGGACGGACTGGCCCCCGGGTTCTCCGCCAGGTACAGCGCGGCGACGCCCGCCACGTGCGGCGCGGCCATGGAGGTGCCGCTGATGGTGTTGGTGGCCGTGTTGCTGGTGTGCCAGGCGGAAGTGATCGAGGAGCCCGGGGCGAAGATGTTCACGCAGCTGCCGTAGTTGGAGAACGACGATCGCGCGTCGCTGCTGGTGGTGGAGCCCACGGTGATGGCCGAACTTGACCGCGCGGGCGAGTAGTTGCATGCGTTGCCGTTGTCATTTCCCGCCGCGACCACCACGGTGACGCCGGCATTGCGCATGCGGGTCACGGCCTGGTCGGTCGCGGTGGACGCGCCGCCACCCAGGCTCATGTTCGCCACAGCCGGCTTGCTGTGGTTGCTGGCCACCCAGTCCATGCCCGCGATCACGCCGGAGTTGGTTCCCGAGCCGTCGCACCCGAGCACCCGGACCGGGTACAGCCGCACCTGCTTGGCCGCGCCCCAGGTTGCGCCCCCCACGGTGCCGGCGACGTGGGTGCCGTGGCCGTTGCAATCGTCGCTGCCGCGGCCGTCGCTGATCGCGCTGTAGCCGCTGCCAACCCGCCCTCCGAAGTCGTTGTGGGAAGCACGGATGCCGGTGTCGATCACATACGCGTGCACGCTGGGCGCGCTTGTGTCGTAGACATAGGTGCCGTTGAGCGGGCGGTTGCGCTGGTCGATCCGGTCCAGGCCCCAGGTCGCATTGTTCTGCGTGGCGGAGATGCTGACGATCCCGTCCTCCTCGACGAACTCCACGCGCGGATCCCTGAGCAGGCGCGCCAGCGCCCGGTCGTCGGCCCGGGCCACGAAGCCGCGCAGCACGTTTTGATAGGAATGCACCACATCGAGCCGGTGCGAGCGCGCGAGCGAGCCGGCCACATCAGCGACCCTTGGGGCGCCGGACCGCGCCGCCGTCTCGCTGGCCAGGGCTGCGGTCTCTTCCTTCAGCACCACGATGTACTGGCCCTTGACCGGCTTTTCGGCCAGGAGCAGGTTGGAAAGGTCGTCCGCGGCGAACGCGGCGGACATCGAGAGGGAAAGCATGGTCGCTGCGGCAAGGGCCTGGACCTTGGGGTGGACCCGGGGAGCATCCTTCATCTGTGAAGCCTCCAACACAAGGGGAATGGCCGCGGGAATGGCCCGCGGGCGCGTTCAGCTGCGGCAGGCCGGCCGCGGAATCCCCCTGCTTCCGTGGTGGCGGCACTGCCAGGTGCACGTGAACAGCAGCGCCATCGCCAGGTGCTGGCGACAGGCGCGCTGGCCTGCCTTCCTTGCCGGCCGCGCTTGACGCTGCCGCCAGAAACGCCCTTGGACCTGCCCCGGAACATCAAAAAACTCTCAAATCGGCACGAAACTGTGAACTGCTACCGCTTCCGCGGCGTGGGTGGCGGGGATTTGAACCGTGCGGCCCGCGGATGCGATATCAATTGGCGGTCGCGCCTGGCCCTGCCGGGCGTTCGCGCGGCAGGCTGGGTCGCGAGAGGAGGATCGAGGTGACAGCTGGATCATGCGGGCCGGGCCGCCGCGCCTGGCCCGAGGACGCCAAAATGCTGCGGCTGGGTGACCTCGTGATCGACCTGCGCTACCGGCGGGTGCAAAGGCCTGACGGCGCCACCGAACTGCCCAACCGCATGTTCGATCTGCTGCTGCTGTTCCTGGCCCGTCCGCATGCCCTGCACACCCGCGCTTCCCTGTTCGACCAGGTGTGGCGCGGGGTCGTGGTCGAGGACGCCAACCTTTCGCAAAGCGTATGGATGCTGCGCAAGGCCCTGGGCCCCGAGCGCAGGCATTGGATCCGGACGGTGCCGGGCAGCGGCTACGTCTTTGAACCACCGGGACCGGTGGAAGCGGCCAGCCCCGTGGCGGACCCCCAGGAGCCGGCGCAGGCCGGAAACCGTCCACTCGCCGGCCGGCCCGCCTCCCGGCTCCGGCCCCGGCCGATCCGGGCCGCGCCGGCCGCAATCGCCGCTGCAATCGCCGCATGCCTGCTTGTGCTCGCCAGCGCGGCGTGGAACGGCCGCGACACGGCGGCGCCGCGGGAAACCATCGCCGTGACTTTGGTCGAGGTGGGCCAGGGCCCCGGTGAGCACGGCTGGCCAGCCAAACTGCTGCATGCATGGCTTGGCTGGAAGTTCGCGCAGCTTCCGGAAGTGGTCCTGGTGGGCGAGCCGGGCCTGGCCGCCACCGACGGAACCGGCGCCGGGGCGGTGCTCCTGCTTTCCTCCGGTCCCGCCGCCGACGGAAGCGGGGAGCTCGTCGTGGGAGCGCAGCTGGCCAGCGCCTCCGGCCGGGAGCCGCTCCAGGTGAAACGGCGGGCGCGGCCGGCGCAGGTCCCGGCGCTGGTGGACGAGCTCTCCCAGCTGCTGCTCGGGGAACTGCTGCCGGCGCGGCGATCCAGCCGCTGGCCTGCGCTTGAACTCGATGCTGGCGGCGCCAGGGCCTACGCCAGGGTGCAAGAGGCGCGGGAAGCGCGCGACTGGCACGGCATGGCCGAGGCTGCCCGGGAAGTGATGCAGCGCGCTCCGGGGTCCGGCCTGGTCCGGTTCGACCTGGCCCAGGCCCAGGCGCGGCTCGGCCTGGGCCCGGCCGCCCGCGAACAGATGGCGTTGGCGCGCCGCCTGCTCGTTCCGCTCCCCGACGACGCCGCCGCGCTCATGGAGGCGCGGGAGCTGGCGCTGGATCCGCACAAGGCGGCCCAGGCCGCGCAGGCCTGGGGCGAGCTGGCGCGCCTCCACCCGCAGCGGCACCGCTTCGTGCTCGAACATGCGCGGCAGCTCATCCGGGCGGGCGACCCCGGGCCGGCGCTGGAGCTGCTCGAAACCCCCGCCTGGCAGCGGCAGCCCGTCGATCTGCGCATGGAACACCAGTTGCTGGTGGCCGGCGGCTGGCTGCTGCTGGGCGACGCCGAGCGCGCCCGCGCCAGCGCCCGGGACGCCGCGCGCATGGCCCAGGCAGTGGGTCCGGGCCGGGAGGCCGAGCGGGGTCAGGCGCTGCTGATGGTCGCGCGGGCCGAACTCATGCGCGGGCGCGAGGACGCCGCCGTGGTGATGCTGGAACAGGCCGCGCGCCAGTTCGAACTCGCCGGCCGCCCCGCGCAGGCGCGTGCTGCACAGTTCCGGGCGCGTCTGGTGCATTCGGAAGAGGTCGCCCACGGCCAGGAGCTGGAGGTGCTGCTGCAGGAGGCACGCCGGGACGGCAACCGCGATGCGGAAATCGCATTGCTGTACGAGGTAGCCGGGCGCCTCTACCAGGCGGGTCGCCACGAATCCTTTCGTGAGCGCCTTGACCAGGCGGCGGCGCTCGCCAACGAGGCCGGCAATCCCTACTGGCGTTACCGGATCGGGCTCGACCTGATCAACGAAGACATCCTGCGCGGGGACCTGCATGGCGCGCGCGTGCGAGTGGAAGCGCTGCGCGCCGCGTCGTTGCAGGGAGAAAACCGGGCGCGCCTGGCGATCTTCGAGGCATACCTGCTGCAGCAGGGCGGCTTCGCCCGGAAGGCGCTGGCGAAACTCGACGCGGCGGGTGCGGACGGGAACCACTCCCATGCTGCTTCGTCACGGCTGCCCGCCCTGGCGCGGGCGCGCCTTGCCTGCGCCCGCGCCGATCTGCTGCTGCAGCTGGGCGACCTTGCGGGCGCGCGGATGGCGCTGTCGCGATGCGCGGAAGCCGAACACCCCCTGCCGCGGCTGCATGCCGGCCTGCTGGAGGGACGACTCCTGCACATTTCCGGCCGGCCGCGCGCTGCCCGTGAGCGACTGGCCCGGACACGGGGGGAGCTGGAAGCGGCCGGCCTGCGCGGGCCGGATCGCCTGTGGCTCGTGCTGGGGCTGGCAGACCTGCACAACCACGCCGGACTGCATCCCGCGGCCCGGCGGCTGTATGCCGATGCCCGCGACGCCGCGCAGGCGGCCGGGCTCCGCGGGCTGCTGGCGCTTGCCGAAACGGGCCTGGCGGAAACGCTGGTTGCGGAAGGGAACCGGGAACTGGGCGCCCGCCACCTGGCCGCGGCCCGCGGCCTTGCACCCGCGGGAGCCATCCCGCTTGCACGGCGCCTGGACCAGGTCGCGGCGGTCCTTTCCTTGGCAGCAGGTGACCGCGAAGAGGCCATTGGACTGCTGTCGCGGCTGGACGCGCAGTCCCACCGGTCCGGCGACGTCCTGGCCATCCTCGAAGTGCACAGCCTGGTACCCGGCGAGGCCCGGTTGCCGGGCTGCCCGGACCCGGCCCCGGCCCCGGCCGCGCGCACCGGCCTGGCCGGCGCAAGCCTGGCGTGGCTGGCAGCTGCGCTGCCGGCGGCGGATGCGGAAGAGGGGCCAGCCGGAACCCGGGCGCTCGTACGACGCTAGAACATCCCGGTTTCCAGGCGCGCCGCCTCGGACATCATGCTGGCGTTCCAGGGCGGATCGAAAACCAGCTCCACATCCGCTTCGGAAACGGTGGGGATCATCTCGATCCGGCTCCGCGCGTCATCCACCAGGATCTCGCCCATGCCGCAGCCGGGCGCCGTCAAGGTCATCTTCACCGAGACCTTGCGCTGGCCGTCCGCCACCGGCTCCACCTCCACCTCGTACACGAGCCCCAGGTCGACGACGTTGATGGGGATTTCAGGGTCGAAGCAGGTGCGCAGCTGCGCCCACACCAGCTTTTCAACCGCCGCCTCGTCGGCGCCCTCGGGCAGCTCGATGGGCGGGGGGATCTCCTTGCCGATCGCGTCCGCGTCCTTGCCGGCGATGCGGAACAGGTTGCCTTCCACGAACACCGTGTAGCTGCCGCCAAGGGCCTGGGTGATGTAGCCGGCGCTGCCCACGGGCAGGGTCACGTGGTCCCCCTGGGGCACCAGCACGGCAGGGCAGTCGCGCTCGAAGCGCACGGGTTCGCTGGTTCGGGAGTACATGGCGCCCATTGTATCGCCCTGCCCCGGTGAAGGTATCCTGTCGCGCCCCGGCAATCCCGCTTTCCATGACCCCGATCAACCCACCGCCCCGGCCCTGGGTCGCCGTGCTTCTGCTGATGCTGGGCATCGCGGGGTGCGCGGCCCTGTGGGTGCTGGTGTCGATGGCCACCGGCCGGGTCTGCAGCTGGATGGCCGTGGTCGCGGCGCTGGATGCAGCCCTGCTGCTGCGGCTGGCCCAGGTGCGCGCGGGACCGTGGCGCTCGCTGTGGGGCACCCTGGCCACCGCGGCGTGCATCGCCCTGTCACTGTGGCTGGTGGTATCGGGCCTGCTGGGGCGGATGCTCGGCCTGACCCCGTGGGAGGCGGCCACCCGGATGGGCTCCTACCATGCCTGGACGCTGGTGCAGACCACCCACGGCGCCGCGGACGCCGCCTGGCTTGTGGCCGGCGCGGTCATCGCCGCGGTGCTCTCGCGCTGAGCCGCCCCCGGCGCCGGCTCAGCCGTCGAGCGCCTTGAGCTCGCTCACCAGCGCATTGGCCATCTCCGCGCCATCCCCGTACAGCATGCGTGTGTTGTCGGCGTAGAACAGCGCATTCTCGATCCCGGCAAAGCCGGTGCCCTTGCCGCGCTTGATCACGATGGTGTTCTTCGAATCCACCACGTCCAGGATCGGCATGCCGTAGATGGGGCTTGAAGGATCGGTCTTGGCCACCGGGTTGACCACATCGTTGGCCCCGATCACCAGGGACACATCGGTGTTCTTGAACTCCGGGTTGATGTCTTCCATGTCCACGATGAGGTCGTAGGGCACCCCGGCCTCGGCCAGCAGCACGTTCATGTGCCCCGGCATGCGCCCAGCGACGGGATGGATGGCGAACTTCACCTTCACCCCGCGCTCGATCAGCCGCTGGCTCAGCTCCCAGATCTTGTGCTGGGCCTGGGCCACCGCCATGCCGTAGCCGGGGACGATCACCACCCGCTCGGCATACGCCATCATCGCCGCCACGTCCGCGGCCTCGATCGGCTTCTGGCTGCCGGCGATTTCCTGCGCTTGGCCCCCGCCGCCGAAGCTGGAGAACAGCACCGACTTGATCGAGCGGTTCATGGCCTTGGCCATCAGGCGCGTCAGCAGGATGCCGGCCGCACCCACCATCATGCCGGCGATGATCAGCGCCTCGTTCCCCAGCACATATCCCTCGAACGACACGGCCAGGCCGGTCAGCGCGTTGTACAGCGAAATCACCACCGGCATGTCGGCGCCGCCGATCGGCAGCGTCATCAGCACGCCCAGCGCCAGCGCCACCAGGAAGAACGCGATGATCCACGGCACGCCCAGGGTCCAGAGCACCACGCCGCCGAGCACGATGGCGGCGGCGAACACCAGGAAGTTGAAAACCTGCATGCCCGGGAACGCGTAGCGCTTGTCCATGCGCCCGTCGAGCTTGGCCCAGGCAATCAGCGAGCCGGACAGCGCCACCGCGCCGATCAGCGCCCCCAGCACCGCGAGCACCTGCCCGGTCGTGCCCGGCGCGGGGTCGCCCGCCGACCAGCGCAGCAGCTCCACCGCGCCGATCGCCGCCGCCGAGCCGCCGCCCAGGCCGTTGTACATCGCCACCATCTGCGGCATGTCGGTGATCGGCACCTTGCGGCCCGAATACCAGGCCAGCGCGCCGCCCACCGCGATCGCGAGCAGGATCAGGGCGATGTTCCCCAGGCCCGGCTGGAAGAACGTCACCACCGTGGCCAGCAGCATGCCCACGCCCGCCCACTGGATGCCGCTGCGCGCAGTGCGGGGCGAGGCCATGCGCTGCAATCCCAGCAGGAACAGGGCGGCCGCGACGAGGTAGCTGGCATCCACCAGCCATGCGGAGATCCCGGATCCGGCCGGGCTCATGTCGCGTCTTCCCCGCCGTCGCGCCTGCTGCTGGGCTTGAACATCTCCAGCATGCGCTCCGTCACCACGTAGCCGCCCGCGGCATTGGCCGCACCCATCGCCACGGCGATGAACCCGATGACCTTCTCCAGGGGGGTGTCGGCGTGCCCGAGCACGATCATGGCGCCGATCAGCACCGCCCCGTGGATGAAATTGGAACCCGACATCAGCGGGGTGTGCAGGATCACCGGCACCCGCGAGATGATCACGTGGCCGGCGATGGCAGCCAGCATGAAGATGTACAGCGCGGCGAATCCGTCCATCAGTCCCCGCTCCCGGCCGGTCGGCGTTGCCGGCATCATAACCGGACCTGAACCCGGCGCCAGCGCGTCAACCGCTGGCACGCACGCGCGTTGACATGACAGGCCCGATGGAAAGCAAGCCCCGTGGATGGCAGCCTGGCCAGGAAACACCCTGTTGCGCGGCAAGTGCGCGGCCCCGGCAGCCCGGGCGCCCGCGTTAAGCTCGTGCCGATGGACGATGCCCGCCCTCCTGCCGCCGCGGATGACCAGCCGCAGACGCTCGAGGATTTCCTGGCCGCGGTGCGCGGACGCGCGTTCCGGTTCGCGGAAACCGGCCTGCGCAACCGCGACGATGCGCTGGATGCCGTGCAGGACGCCATGACCCGGATGCTGGGCTATGCCGGGCGCCCCCCGCACGAGTGGACCGCGCTGTTCTGGACCATCCTGCGCAGCCGGATCATCGACCTGCAGCGTCGCCGGACTTTCCGGCTGGGCTGGATGACCAGCGCGGACGAGCGCGGGTTCGAGGATCTGGACTGGGCGGATGCCAGCCCCGACCCGTCCGCAGCCCACGATGGGCGGGAGGCCTGGGCCCGCCTGGCCGGCGCGCTGCGCGGGCTGCCGCGGCGCCAGCGCGAGGCGTTCACGCTGCGCGTGCTGGAAGGGCTTGATGTGGCCACGACCGCGAAGGTGATGGTCTGCAGCGAGGGATCGGTCAAGACGCACCTGTCGCGCGCGCGCAGCGCGTTGCAAAAGCAACTGGAGGAATTCCGATGAGCCGCGAGAGCGAGAACCACCCCATTGACCTGGTCGCCCGCGCAATCCACGCCCGCGCGGTCGAACGCGTCCCGCCACGGACGCTGGCGCAGCTGCAGCCGCGCACCGCGGGCCGCCGCAGCCCGGGTCGACCGCCGGCGTTCGGCTGGGCGCTGGCCGCGGCCTGCGCCGCGGTGTTCGCCTTCGCCGTTGGCATGTACACGCTGGTTGACCCGGAAGGATCCAGTGGCCCGGCACCGGGGCTCGCGGGCGCTGCCGACGGCCTGTCCACGCCGGAGCCCTGGGAAGATCCGATGATGGTCTTTGACGAAGACCCCGACCTGTTCGTGTGGCTGGCCTCCGACGCCCAGCCCGTAGCGATGGAGTAACCCATGAAAGCCGCGATTTCCCTCCTGGCCGCGACCCTGGCCGCCGGCATGCTGGCGGGCCCGGCGCTCGCGCAGCAGCGCCAGCAGCTCCCCGAATGGGATCAGCTGGCGCCGGAACAGCGCGAAGCCCTCGTGTCCACCGTCCGCGACCGCTGGAACAATTCCCCCGAGCGGCGGGCGCACATGCTGCGCCACGCCGAACGCTGGCAGCAGATGACGCCCGAGGAGCGCCGCAGCGCGCGCCACGGCATGAAGCGCTGGCACGACATGAGCCCCGAGCGGCGCGAGGAGGCCCGGGCGCTTTTCCAGCACATGCGCGGGATGCCCGCCGCCGAACGCGAGGCCCTGCGGGCCCGCTGGAAGACCATGAGTGCCGAAGAGCGGCGCGCCTGGCTGGAGCGGCACAGGCCCGCCGAATGAGGCGTGCCGGCAGGCTAGGCCGGCGCGCCCTCCCGCTCCGGCCACACCGTTTTCGCCAGCAGCTCGTCTTCCCAGTCCAGGGCGAGCGCGCCGTCGACGATGAGCAGCATGGTGAAGTTGAGCAGGTTTCGCGCATACATCTCGCTGGCGTGCCGCGCACCCTGGCTGGCCAGTCCCAGGGGGCCGGTGACGGTGACCCCGGCGTGCTCCACGGTCTCCCCGGGGCGCGTGAGCTCGCAGTTGCCCCCGGTCTCCGCCGCAAGGTCCACCACCACGCTGCCCGGCTTCATGCCTTCCACCATGGCGGTGGTGACGATCTTCGGGGCCGGCCGCCCGGGCACGGCCGCAGTGCACACGATCACATCGATGCTCCGCAGATGCTCGCCGAGCCTGCGCTGCTGTTCCGCGCGCTCTTCGTCGGTCAGCTGGCGCGCATAGCCGCCCTCGCCGACGGCGCTCACGCCCAGGTCCAGGAAGCGTCCGCCCAGTGATTCAATCTGCTCGCGGGTCTCCGGGCGCACGTCGAAACCCTCCACCTGCGCGCCAAGCCGCCTGGCTGTGGCGATTGCCTGCAGCCCGGCCACGCCGGCGCCGATCACCAGCACCTTCGAGGGCCGGATCGTCCCGGCGGCGGTGGTGAGCATCGGGAAGAACCCTGGCGCCAGCCACGCCGCCGCCAGCATCGCCTTGTAGCCGGCCATGCCGGCCTGGGAGCTGAGCACGTCCATGGCCTGGGCACGGGTCGTGCGCGGCAGGCGCTCGAGTGGAAACGCCACGATCCCGCGCGCGGAAAGCGCTGCCTCCCGCGCCGGATCGGCCTGCGGCTGCAGGATGCCCACCAGCACCGCGCCGGGCCTGAGCGTGGCAATGGCGTCGGCAGCGGGTGATTGCACGCACAGCACGAGGTCTGCATCCCCAAGCGCGGAGGCGGCGGTGTCCACCACCTCGGCGCCGGCATCCGCATAGGCCGGGTCCGGAAAGTGCGAACCCGCGCCGCTGCCGCGTTCGATCCGGACACTCGCCCCTGCAGCCACCAGTTTCCGGCAGGTTTCCGGGGTGACGGCAACCCGCCGCTCCCCTTGCGCGGACTCGCGCGCGACACCGATCGTCAGGCCCATCCCGCTCTCCGAAGTCCCGTGCCCGCCATCCTAGCCTGATCCACCGGGACCGGGCGCAGCCCAGGCGCGCTCCAGGCCCTGCAGCGCCGCCTCGACCGGGTCCCCGGGCGGGCGCAGCACGAGCCGTCCATCGGCGAGCATGGCCGCCAGTTCCGGGGGACGCAGCAGGAGTTCGCGGGAACCCTGGGCGTTGACCAGCAGCAGGGCACCGGTGAGCGGACTGCGCCAGGCCAGCGTGAGTGCCCGGGGAGGCCCGCCGGACGGGTTCTGGACCAGCCGGCGCCCGGGTTCCAGTTCCCCTGCGATTCCGCCGGCGCCGCCGCCATTCACAGCGGGCGCACCGGGCGTCCCGGCGGGCACATACGGATGGCGCGGGGCATCGGGCTGGGCCAGATCGGCCACGAGCCGAGCGATCTCCGCGTCCGCAGCCGTCCCGTCCACCCCATTCGCCTGGCAGCACGCCTGCAACCGGGGCTGCAGGCCGATCAGTGTCGACGCGACCGTCCCACCCGCCCCTGCGCGCGCGGCGGCGTCCAGGCGCACCACGGCGTCGCCGAGCGCGGCGGCCTCCGCGAAGCGCGGCGATCCGGGCCCGGCGCGCAGCCACGCCTGCACCAGCGACTGTTGCCAATGGCCGGTGAGGAAGGCGGTCACCGCCGGCAGCAGCTCGCGCCCTTCCAGCCGCACGGCCAGTTCCCGGGCGGCGGCCGCGCGTGCAGCGTCCAGCCGTTCCCCGCCCTCGATCGCCTGCCATGCCCGGCGCGCCGCAAGATCGGCGCGTCGGGACAGCGGGGCCAATGCGTCTTCAAGCCGCACCAGGGCGTTTGCGAACGCACCGGCATCGCCGTGGAAATCGGCGACGATTTCGCGCGCGGTCGCATCGGCCAGTTCATGCAGCCGCGTTTCGTGTTCGCTGGCCCGGCCGTTGCCGTCCCAAAGCTGGACCAGGCGCGCCAGGAGCTGCATCGCCGGCGGCTGGGCCGGCTCGAACATGCGCGGCTCCAGCAACGCCAGGCGAAGGTACGGAAGCAGCAACGCGGCGAGCGAATCCCGCGCGCCAGGCTGCAGGAGATGACCTGCCACCAGCGCATCGAACAGTCCGCCGACGACGTCGATCGCGTCTTCCTGTTCCGCCGATGGCGTCGCGGAGGCGCTGTCGATCCCCAGGCTCGCGGCGGCTCCAAGCAGCGCCTGGCGGGCGGCGGCGGCGGCGGAGCCGGCACCGGCGCCAGGCAGCGGCGCGGGATCCACCTGGAGGAGCGACACGGCCGCCAGGAATTCCTCATCCCGGAGCTCACGCGCGCCGGCCGGGCGCGGACCGGACCGGGCTCGCCGCGCGCGGGCAGCGTGCCGCAGCATGGCGCCGCGCACCGCGCCTGCAGCGCGCGTGCCCTCTTCCACCCCGCGCCAGCTCGAGCGCACCGGCGCCACCGCGTTGTCCGGCCCCCACACCTGCAGCCTGGCCGGCGGCGGCGCCGGCCGCTGGGCCGCGATGGTGGTGGCAGCCAGGGTTGCATAGTCGGCGGTGCTCGCCAGCCCGATCCCGGCCTCGGCGAGCTGCCGGTTGCACCAGTCGTAGGCTTCCCCCAGCCGGACCGCCCCAAGTTGCTCGAAGCGGCGCAGCAGCGTCGCCCGCAACGCCGGGCCGCAGTCGGCCGGGGTGAGGGTTTCCAGCAGCCCGTCCACGAGGTGCCTGGGCGAGAACGGATTCTCCGGAGCCTGTTCCGCACCCAGCTGCGCGGCCAGGGTCCACAGCCGTTTCTCCAGGGTGTCGAGGATGTCGGCGTGGCGCCGTTCGAGCGCGTCGATCACCGGCTGTCCCACCAGCTGGCCCTGCAGCTCATCGTCGGAAACCAGGCTGAAACTGGCCTGCGGACCTGCGGGAGGTCGTGGCCAGGCTTGCAGGATGCGGTCAAGGCGACTGCGCCAGCGCCGTTCGTAGGCGGTTATGCCGTTGATGATGATGTTGAGGTTGGCGAGGTCTTCCACCACCTGCGCCTGCGCCGCGGCTGCATCCTCCCCGGCGCGGGCGAGCCGGTCGCGTTCTGCGGCGACGCTGCCCAGCAGCAGCGGCTGCAGGAAACCGAGCATGCCATGACCGATCGACGCCATGAGCTGCGCCCGGGCATCGCCGCCGCGCCGCTCTTCCTGGCCCACCCTGGACTGCACCACGCTTCCCCCCTGCAGCGTCCAGCTGCCGCGCACCCGGCCCGACCAACCTGTGACACGCCTCGCAGTTTACGCCACTGCACCGGCGCCAGGGATGAATTGGGGGTCAGCCCGAATTGGCCGCCCGCCTGGTGGGAGAAGGCGCCTGCTGCAGACGCTGCCAGAGCTGCTTCATGGCCTCATCGAACGGCGATTCGACCGAGCGGACCTGCGCGCGTCCATTGGCCACCAGGACCGCCAGCTCCTCGGGGGACACTACCATCTGGCGCACCCCGCGGCGGTTGACGATGAGGAACCGGGAGGTCAGTGGGCTGATCCAGGCGATCCGCGCGGCCGACTCGCGGCCGTGGCGATCAATCAACCGCAAGCCCTGGCCGACCTTCAGCCTGCGCATGCGCGCCGCGACGGCAGGATCGTGCTCGAGGCTGTCGAGGCCGCCAGCCAGGCGCAGCGGTACCCCGGTTTCGTCGTCACCGGCCTCGTCCTGCGCGTCGGCACGGGGCTCGTAAGTGGAGCGCGGGGTGTCGGGCATCGCCAGCGCGGAGATGATCCGTGCCAGCGAGTCGCGCGCGCCTTCGGCATCCAGCCCGCAGCTGGTGTAGCACTCGCCCAGCGGCGCCTGCAGCGCGAGCAGCTGCGCGGCGACCGCGGAGCCGCGGACCTGCGCCGCGTCCGCATCCACCTGGACCATGGCGTCGCCCAGCCCGATCGCACGGCGATGACGCTCCGATTCCGGCCCGTCGCGCAGCCACGTCTGGGTCAGGTAGTGGCGCCAGTGTTCGTCGATGAACTGGGCGATGGGCTGGGTCAGGGGCCGGCCGGCCAGCCGCGAGGCCACCAGGCTCTCGGCGTTGCGCCGCGCGGCCTGCAGCCGTTCGCGTCCGTGGATGGCCTCGGCCACACGCCGCTCGGCCACCTCCGTGCGCCTCCGCTGCTGGTCGAGCTGGTCACGCAGCTCACTGGCGGCAAGTTCGAAGATGGCCTGGTCGTCCTGGTACTCCTCCACCACCCGGTCGACCGCGTGCTCGGCCCGTTCGAGCGTCTCACGGTCCTGCGGTGTCTGCCCGCTGTTGCCATCGCACGCCTCGGTCAGTGCATCCAGCAGGCGGCGCGCCGGATGGCTGCGGCGGTTGAACATCGAATCGTCGGTGAGCGCCACTTTGACGTAAGGCAGCACCAGGCGCCCGTACATCGAACTTGCGCGCTGCAGCAGGTCGTTGGCGTCGTACAGCGACTGGAACAGGATGCCGACCAGATCGATGGCGTCCTGCTCGTCGGCGGCGAAGCGGGTGGTTTCCGGGTCAAAGCCCAGCTGCTCCACGCCGCCCAGGATCTCCGCCCGGATCACGTCGGCCAGGGCCCGCCTGTCCTCGCCTGCCAGCACCCGCGCATAGGGCGTCGGGTCCGCTCCCTGCAGCATCGAGGCCACGTTGAGCATGTCCTGCGTCTCGAGGACGTCGCCGGCGGCTTCGGCCGCGGCATCGGCCAGCGCGCTGGCCTCATCGGCCACGCTGGGGCCCTCATCCGCCGGGACCGGGTGCAGGCCGCCGCGGGCGCGCCATGCGCGCAGGTGTTCGCGCACGATGTCGCGATAGCGCAGCGGCTGCCCTGCGTTGTCGCCCGCCGCAGCGTATCCGCCGCCGCCACCGCCGGCGCCCTCGCGTTCCCCTCCCGCAGTCGCCCCGCCCCCGGCGCCCGCTCCGCCTACCGGCGCAATCGGCTCGACCAGGCCGCCGTCGGGAACCCATTGCGCGCGTTCTTCCCCGGTGCGCGGTGACGCCCGCTCGGCGGAGCGCCGGGACCGCGCACGATAGGCCTGCCCCTGGCCGCCATACTCGGCTTCGGCCAGGGTGGCGTTGGCCTTGGAATACACCTCGCCCAGCACCTTGGGAAGGCGCTTGTCGAACTGCTGGAAGACCATCGTCCGCAGGCCCGGCGTGAGGTCGTCCGCGTCGAACAGGTCGACGAACGCGGACACCGCCACCTCCGGCCGCAGCGGGTTGAGCGGGTTGCCTTGGATGCCAATGCTGGCGGCCAGGGCCTCCAGCCGCTCGTCCAGCTGCGCCAGCGGGTGCAGGAACTGGTGCTCGAGCAGCTCGATGATCTGCTGCCCGGCCAGGTGGGTTTCCAGTTCCCCCTCGGACATCAGCTCCAGGTCGTGGGGCCGTTCTGGCTGCGAGGCGGGCTGGCGCCAGTATTCGAACGCCGCCTCCACCGCCTCGCGGTAGCGGGTCGCCAGCTCCAGCGCGCGGTGGCTGAGTGCGAGCACGGCCACGCGGTCTTCCTGGGCCGCGCTGAAGTTGTGGCCGGCCAGCGCCGCGAGCCGCACCTGCTCCTCGATCGCGCTCCAGAAGCCGGAGAGCACGCCGACGAGCTCGGTCACGGCTTCGCGCTTGAGGCGCTCGAGGATCCGTTCCGCATCCCGGCTGCCGGATGGAACCGCGCGGGGACGCGGGATGTCTGCGATGTCGTCTCTGGACGCCATTCGGGCCACAATCGGGGGAAAGGCACGGGTTGCGTGCCGTACGGTATACCATCCTGAATTGAACGAGGTTACGTCTGTGAGCCCCGTCCCAAATGAAGGCAACGGTCCAGCGCCGCTTGCCGCCCGCCGCTCCACCCCCGCCCGGTTGCTCGAGGCCCCCGGCCCGGACCGACCGACCCTGCTGCGCATGCTCGAGGCCGCCGTGCGCGTGCCCGACCATGGCCGGCGGGTGCCGTTCCGGTTCATCACCATCGAAGGTGAAGCCCGCCATCGGCTGGGCGAGGAGCTTGAGCAGATCGCCCGCAAGCGCGACCCCGACACGCCGCCGGCGGTGCTGGAGAAGGACCGGCAGCGGTTCTCGCGCGCGCCCCTGGTGGTTGCGGTCGTCGCGGTGCTGGACCCTGAAGACCACAAGATCCCGGCCCAGGAGCGCCTGCTGAGTGCCGGCTGCGTGTGTTTTTCGCTGCTCGTCGCCGCCCAGGCGGAAGGTTTTGGCGCGCAGTGGCTGACCGGGTGGCCGGCGTATGACGACGACGTCCTTGCGCGCCTGGGCCTGTCGGAGCACGAGCGGATCGCCGGGTTCATCCACATCGGCACCCCGACCGCGGAAGCCCCCGAGCGTGAGCGGCCGGATCCGCGCGACCTGCTCCGCGACTGGCGGCCGTGAGCCCCGCCGCGCGTCCACCCCTGTACCTGCTGGACGCCAGCCTGTACGTGTTCCGCGCATGGCACTCCATGCCGGACGAGTCCCATGACGCCGACGGCTGGCCGACCAACGCCGTCCACGGCTTCGCCCGGTTCCTGCTGGATGTGCTCGAGGACGAGCGCCCGCGGCATGTGGTCGTGGCCTTCGACGAGGCCCACGACAACTGCTTCCGCACCGCCCTGTTCCCGGCTTACAAGGCCAACCGCCCGCCGGCGCCCGATACGCTCAAGCGGCAGTTCGCCTACTGCCGAACCCTGTGCATGGTGCTTGGCCTGCCGGTGCTCACCCACCCTCGCTACGAGGCCGACGACCTCATCGGCACTGCGCTGGCGCAGGGGCGGGCCGTGGGCCATCGCGGGGTGATTGTTTCCGCCGACAAGGACCTCTCGCAGCTGCTGGGTCCGGGCGACGAGCAGTGGGATTTCGCGCGCGGGCTGCGCTGGGGACCCGATGGCGTCCATGCGCGCCACGGCGTGTACCCCGAACAGGTCCCTGATTTCCTTGCCCTGTGCGGGGACGCCAGCGACAACATCCCCGGCGTGCCCGGGGTGGGCGCACGCACCGCGGCCGCGCTGCTGGCCCACTTCGGCAGCCTTGACGCACTGCTCGGGCGAGTCGACGAAGTGCCGTTCCTGCGCCTGCGCGGCGCCACCGGGATCGCCGCCCGCCTGCGCGAGCACCGGGAACAGGCGCTGCTGTACCGCAGGCTCGCCACCGTCGCCTGCGACGCGCCGCTCACCGGGACCAAGGCTCCTTTCGCCCGCGGCCAGGCGGATGCGGGGGCGCTGCCGGAACTGTGCTGGGCGCTGGGCTTCGGGCCGATGACCCGCCGGCGGCTGCACGAAGCCTCAGGTCTGCCATTCGCGGCCGCCGGCACGGAGGTGTTGGCGTGAGCAAGCACCACGAACCCGAGCTGCTGTACGAGGGCAAGTGGCTGCGCCTGGTGCGGCGCGGACGCTGGGAATGGTGCGAGCGCACCCACAGCAGCGCGGGCCTGGCCGTCCTGGTGGTGGCCGTGACGCCGGCCGGCGAGGTCCTCTTCGTCGAGCAGCATCGCGAAGCCCTGGGCGCCGCGGCGATCGAGATGCCGGCCGGGCTGGTGGGGGACGAGGACGACCGTGACACCATCGAGGCCGCCGCGCGCCGCGAACTGGTCGAGGAGACCGGCTGGGAGCCGGGCCGCGTGGACGTGTTGCTGGCGGGCCCGACGACGGCCGGCATGAGCAACGAGCGCATCGTGATGGTGCGCGCGCGCGATCTGCGCAAGGTCGGCCCGGGCGGCGGCGTGGGCGGGGAAAACATCGTGGTCCACGCCGTGCCGCGCGCCCAGGTCCCGGCGTGGCTGATGCAAAAGCATGCCGAGGGCTACGAACTGGACCTCAAGCTCTGGGCGGGCCTGTGGATGATCGACCGTGACCCGGACGGGTCGCCCGCCCCGGGGAGTGGCGAGGCCTAGACCGCGTAGCGGTCGGTGGCCTGCACCAGCGCGTCGACGTTCCCGGGCTCGAACGCGGAGTGGCCGGAGGCCGGGGTGATCACCAGCTCCGACTTCGGCCAGGCCTTGTGCAGGTCCCAGGCGTTGGCCACCGGGCAGACCACGTCGTAGCGGCCGTGGACGATGACCCCCGGGATGTCGATCATCCGGTAGACATCGCGCAACAGCTGGCCATCGACCTCGAAGAAGCCGCGGTTGCTGAAGTAATGGTTCTCGATGCGGGCAAACGCCAGCGCGAAATGCGGATCCTCGTGGCCGCGCACGAAGTCCTCGTCAACGTGCAGGAACGAGGTCGCCGCTTCCCACACGCTCCACGCGCGCGCGGCCGCCAGGCGTGTCGCTTCGTCGTCGCTGGTCAGGCGCCGGTGGTAGGCCGCGAGGAAGTCGTGGCGCTCGTCCTCCGGGATCGCGGCTTCGTACTGCTCCCAGGCTTCCGGGAACAGCCGCGAGGCACCCTGCTGGTAGAACCATTCCACCTCCCAACGGCGCAGGGTGAAGATGCCGCGCAGCAGCAGCGCCGTGACCGCGCGCGGATGGGTCTGCGCGTAGGCAAGGGCGAGGGTCGACCCCCAGGAGCCGCCGAACACCTGCCAGCGATCGATGCCAAGGTGCCCACGCAGGGTCTCGATGTCCTCCACCAGGTGCCACGTGGTGTTGTCGGTGAGATCGGCATGCGGGATCGAGCGGCCGGCCCCACGCTGGTCGAACAGCACGATCCGGTACCTGGCCGGGTCGTGGAACCGGCGCATCTTGGGGCTGCTGCCGCCACCGGGCCCGCCGTGCAGAACCACCACCGGCTTGCCCTTCGGGTTGCCGCACTGCTCGTAGTAGAGGGTGTGGCGCCCGTCCACCGGCAACATCCCGCTGTCGTAGGGCTCGATCTCCGGATACAGGGTGCGCATGGGCCCTCCCGGGCTCGGTCTGCAAACCGGGCAGTTTATCAGCCGCTCCGGGCGACGGGCTCCCCGGCCGCCTGCCCGAAGGTCACCCGCTCGCGGCCTTCCAGGTCGCGGGCGGTCCCGACGTTCTCCAGCCCGGCCCCCAGGAACAGGGCGCGCACCGCGCTCCCCTGGTCCATGCCGTGCTCGACCAGCAGCCAGCCGCCCGGATGCAGGTGCCGCGGCGCGCCGGCGCTGATCACCCGCAGCGCATCGAGGCCGTCGGCACCCGAGGCCAGGGCCGCGGCAGGCTCGAAGCGCAGGTCCCCGCGCGCCAGGTGCGCATCGCCCCCGGCGATGTAGGGCGGATTGGAGACGACCAGGTCGAACCGCCCGCCGGCCACCGGTTGGTACCAGTCGCCCGGCAGGAAGGCCACGTTGTTGATGGCGTGGTCCGCCGCGTTCCGGCGCGCGACCGCCAGCGCCGCATTGCTGCGGTCGGTGGCGGTGACCAGCGCCCGGGGGCGCTCCCGGGCCAGCGCCAGGGCAATCGCGCCACTGCCCGTGCCCAGGTCGAGGACGCGCGCGGAAGCCTCGGGAGGCACGCGTTCAAGCGCCAGCTCCACCAGGCGCTCGGTCTCCGGGCGCGGGATGAGGGTATCGGGCGAAACGGCGAGATCCAGCGTCCAGAAGCCGCGCCTGCCGGTCAGGTAGGCCACCGGCTCGCCGGCCGCCCGGCGCTCCACCAACTTCATGAACCGGTGCGCGTCGGCCTCTTCCATGCTCGCGTCGCCATGTGCGTAGAGCCAGGCTGACGGGCGCCCCAGCACATGCGCCATGAGCAGGACGGCCTCGTGGGCCTCCACGCGGCCCCTCGCGCGCCGCAGCGCGGCCTCCACGGTTGGTGAGTGATCCATCGCCGCAGTCTATCGGTCTGCGGCCAGTCCACGGCAGCTGACCTGGGTCAATGCACTCCGCACGGGGACGATCGACAATGCCACTTGAAGCGAAAGCTTGATTGATAGGGTCTATTACAAATATAATATCTATCGATTTTACACATCGATTCACCCTCCCTATCATTCATCCCGCTGCCGGCACTGCCGGCCTTCTTCCCCTCTCCAATCACATGAGGAATACATGTCCCTGATCAATACCGAAGTCCAGCCTTTCAAGACCACCGCTTACCTCAACGGCGAGTTCATTGAAGTCACCGAGGCCAGCCTGAAGGGCCAGTGGTCCGTGCTGATCTTCATGCCGGCCGCCTTCACCTTCAACTGCCCCACCGAGGTCGAGGACGCCGCCGAGAACTACGAGGAGTTCAAGAAGGCCGGTGCCGAGGTGTACATCGTCACCACCGACACCCACTTCTCCCACAAGGTGTGGCACGAGACCTCCGACGCGGTGGGCAAGGCCCAGTTCCCGCTGGTCGGCGACCCGACCCACCAGCTGACCCGCGCCTTCGGCGTGCACCTGGATGACGAAGGCCTGGCCCTGCGTGGCACCTTCATCATCAACCCGGAAGGCGTGATCAAGACGATGGAAGTGCACGACAACGCCATCGCCCGCGACGTCAGCGAGACCCTGCGCAAGCTGAAGGCCGCCCAGTACGTCGCCGCCAACCCGAACGAGGTCTGCCCGGCCAAGTGGAAGGAAGGCGAGAAGACCCTGAAGCCGTCGCTGGACCTGGTCGGCAAGATCTAAGCAACGCAGCCCTTCCAGGGCTGCAACCGCAGTACCCCACTCCCGTCCCGCCCCGCGGGGCGGGAGTGAACCGGAGCCCGTTCCCGGGCCAGCCAGCCGCCGCCAGCCATTCCGGCGCGCGGGCTCCGGTTCACTCCCTCCCCCAACCGATGCCCGCCTGGCGGCGCGTCGCGAACCCACGTTTTCGTCCGCAGGAGACCCACGCATGTTGGAACCCGATCTCAAAGCCCAGCTCAAGGCCTACCTGGAACGCGCCACGCGCCCCATCCAGATCACCGCATCCGTGGATGACGGCGAGAAGTCGGCCCAGATGCTGTCGCTGCTGGACGACCTGCAGGAGGCCAGCGCGCTGATCAGCGTGGACGTGGTGCGCGATGACGACGAGCGCAAGCCGTCGTTCGCGCTGACCAGCCCGGGCCAGGACATCCACCTGCGCTTCGCCGGCCTGCCCATGGGCCACGAGTTCACCTCGCTGGTGCTGGCGCTGCTGCAGGTTGGCGGGCATCCCCCCAAGGCCGCCGGGGAAACGCTGGAGCAGGTGCGCAACCTGGAGGGCGAGTTCCTGTTTGAAACCTACTATTCGCTCAGCTGCCAGAACTGCCCGGACGTGGTCCAGGCGCTGAACCTGATGGCGGTGCTCAATCCCAA
The DNA here is from genome assembly GCA_012515985.1 of Gammaproteobacteria bacterium. GTDB lineage: Bacteria > Pseudomonadota > Gammaproteobacteria > Xanthomonadales > Xanthomonadaceae > Luteimonas. The sequence goes on along the minus strand of JAAYXJ010000062.1, from coordinate 7,332 downwards.
CATCCGCCACGTCGCCATCGACGGCGCCCTGTTCCAGGACGAGGTCGAGGCGCGCGAGATCATGTCGGTGCCGACCGTGTTCCTCAACGGCAAGCCGTTCGACCAGGGCCGCATGAGCCTGGAGCAGATCGTGGCCAAGATCGACACCGGCGCCGAGGAGCGCATGGCGAAGCAGATCGCGGCCAAGGATCCGTTCGACGTGCTGGTGGTCGGCGGCGGCCCGGCCGGCGCGGCCGCGGCGATCTACTCGGCCCGCAAGGGCATCCGCACCGGCGTTGCCGCCGAGCGCTTCGGTGGCCAGGTGCTGGACACGATGTCGATCGAGAACTTCATCTCCGTGCCCCACACCGAGGGTCCGAAGCTGGCGGCGGCACTTGAGCAGCACGTGCGCGAGTACGACGTGGACGTGATGGACCTGCAGCGCGCCGAGGCGCTGGTGCCGGCCGGCGACGACGGCCTGCATGAGATCCAGCTTGCCAACGGCGCCTCGCTGCGGGCGAAGACGGTGGTCCTGTCCACCGGCGCGCGCTGGCGGCAGATGAACGTGCCGGGCGAGAACGAGTACCGCAACAAGGGCGTGGCCTACTGCCCGCACTGCGATGGCCCGCTGTTCAAGGGCAAGCACGTGGCGGTGATCGGCGGCGGCAACTCGGGCGTCGAGGCCGCGATCGACCTCGCCGGCATCGTCGCCCACGTGACCCTGCTCGAGTTCGACGCGAAGCTGCGCGCGGACGAAGTGCTGCAGCGCAAGTTGCGCAGCCTGCCGAACGTGACCATCCTCACCAGTGCCCAGACCACGAAGGTACTGGGCGACGGCAAGCGCGTGACGGGGCTGGTGTACACCGACCGGACCACCGGCGAAAGCCACGAGGTCGCGCTGGAGGGCATCTTCGTGCAGATCGGCCTGCTGCCCAACACCGAATGGCTCAAGGGCACGGTGGAACTGTCCGACCGCGGCGAGATCGTCACCGACAGCCACGGCCGCACCAACGTGCCGGGCGTGTTCGCCGCCGGCGACTGCACCACCACGCCGTACAAGCAGATCGTCATCGCGATGGGCGAAGGCTCGCGTGCGGCGCTGGCGGCCTTTGACCACATCATCCGCACCTCCGCCCCGGCTGCGGCCACGCAGGCGGAGGAGGCCGCGGCGTGAGACCGCTGGCGCGCCAGGCGTTCCCGCGATGAACCTGCGCGACCTGTACTACCTGGTCGCGCTGGCCGACCACCGGCATTTCGGCCGCGCCGCGGCCGCCTGCTTCGTCAGCCAGCCGACCCTGTCCACCCAGATCCGCAAGCTCGAGGAAGAACTCGGCGTCGCGCTGGTGGAGCGCAATCCGCGCCAGGTGATGCTGACCCCGGCGGGGCGCGCCGCCACCGAACGCGCGCGCCGGATCGTATCCGAGGTGGAACAGCTGAAGGAAACCGCCCGCCGTGACCAGGACCAGGAGTCCGGCACGGTGCGGCTGGGGCTGTTCCCCACCCTTGCCCCCTACCTGCTGCCCCACGCGGTCCCGGCGATCCGCGACCGCTTCCCGGAGCTTGAGCTGCTGCTGGTGGAGGAAAAAAGCGACGTGCTGATGGCACGGCTGCGGGAGGGGCGCCTGGACGCCGCCATCCTGGCGCTGCCCGTCGAAGAGGAACAGCTGCACAGCGAAGTCCTGTTCGAAGAAGAGTTCGTGATGGCGGTGCCGCACTCCCACCCGCTGGCCGGTCGCGACGACCTGCGCATGGAGGACCTGGGCGACGAACGCCTGCTGCTGCTCGAGGACGGTCACTGCCTGCGGGAACAGGCGCTGGAGGTCTGCCACCTGGCCGGCGCCCATGAAAAGGGCGAGTTCCGTGCCACCAGCCTGGAAACGCTGCGGCAGATGGTGGCCGCCAATGTCGGCTTGACCCTGCTGCCGGCGCTGGCGGTCAAACCCCCCGTGGCGCCCTCGCCGGACATCCGCCTGCTGAAGTTCTCCGGTTCCCCACCCAGCCGGCGCATCGCGATGGTCTGGCGCCGGACGTCGGCCCTGGACGGGTTCCTGCGCCGGCTGGCGACGGTGATCCGCGGGCTCCCCGGGGACCTGTTCGAATTCCGTCCCGAACCGTCCGGCGCACACGCACGCGCAAGCGCCCGTCCGGACGCTTGATCACCGCCGCCGGCGGAGATACGGTAGGACCGGACCGACAGCGGGCGGCGCGCCAAGCGTCGCCCGCTTTCCGTTCAGGACAGACAACAGCCCCGCGACGGGCCCATCCAGGAAGCAGACCATGACTGACAGCCGGCCCAGCCAGGCGCCCCCGGCCCTGATCGTTTCAAGCCTCGATGCCGCGCGCCTGGAGGCGCTGCTCGAGTCGCCGCGCTGGCGTGACCTGCCCGCGGCACAGGCGCTGCAGGACGAGCTGCTGCGCGCCGAGGTGCGCCCGGTCGACCAGATGCCCGCCGGGGTGGTGGGCATGCACTCGCGCGTGGAGTGCGAGGACGAGGACAGCGGCAAGCGCTACCACCTCACCCTGGTGTACCCGCACGAGGCCGACGTGGGCACCGGCCGCGTGTCGGTGCTGGCGCCGATGGGCAGCGCGCTGATCGGACTTTCCGTGGGCCAGCACATCGACTGGGCCAACCCGGAAGGCAGGCCGTTGCACTTGAAGGTGATTGCGGTTGAACCGCCGCCGGCGCCCGAGCGGGCTTCCTGAGCCGCGCCGGCCTCCTGGTCAGGCCCCCGTGCCCACCGGGCAGGTGACGCCGGTGCCGCCAATGCCGCAATAGCCCGCGGGGTTCTTCGCCAGGTACTGCTGGTGCTCCTCCTCGGCATAGTGGAACGCCGGGGCGGGATGCAAGATTTCGGTGGTGATGTCGCCCAGCCCCGCTTCGCGCAGGCGCCGGGCGTACAGTGAACGGCTTTCCAGCGCGGCCTGGTGCTGCGCCGGCGTGTAGCAATGGATCACGGAGCGGTACTGGCTGCCCACGTCGTTGCCCTGGCGCATGCCCTGGGTGGGGTCGTGGTTTTCCCAGAACACGCGCAGCAGGTCGGCAAACCGCACCACGTGCGGTTCGTAAACCACCAGCACCACCTCGGCATGCCCGGTGTTGTCGCTGCATACCTGCCGGTAGCTGGGATCCTCGAGGTGGCCGCCCGCGTAGCCGGCCGCAGTGGTCACCACGCCCGGCAACGACCAGAACAGGCGCTCCACCCCCCAGAAACAGCCCATGCCGAAATGCACCCGTTCCGTACCCGGGAATTCCCCGCGCAGCGGGCGGCCGTGGACGTGGTGGAGTGCGGACATCATGCGTTTCCTGTTCTGGCTCGAAGGCCTTCATGATGTGGCCTGCGCGCCGCTCTTCCAAGCCGGGCGCGCATGATCCGTTCACGCTGCCGGGCCCGGCAGCCGCGACCGGCCCCTGAGACTGGCCAGGAAGATCCCCGCCAGGGTCAGCGCCAGGCCCACCCAGGCACGCGGCTCGACCGTGATCTCCAGCACCACCAGGTCAAGCAGGAACGCCACGATCGGCTGCAGCAGGAGCAGCAGGCCAACCACCGCCACCTTGAGGTGCGCCATCGCACGCGAGATCAGCACCCAGCTCAGGCAATGCCCCAGGCCTGCCAGGAGCAGCAGCCAGCCCAGGGATTGCCAGCTCGGGATCACGAAGGAACTTCCCTCGGCGAGTCCGGCCATTCCCAGCAGCACGGCGCAAAGCAGTGCGATCACCGCGAGGACCTGCTCGATCGGCGCCCTCGCGCCGGCGGCGGCCCCGGCGCGCGCCTCGCCCTGCGCGCGACGCAGCGAGAGGTTGTACAGCGCGTAGCACAGCCCGGTACCCAGTCCGGCCCACACGCCCCAGCGGTACTGCGGAGGCAGGCTGTCCCAGTCACCGCCGAGCATCAGGTACAGCCCGAAGAACGCCAGCGCGATCCCGGATGCGAAACGCAGCCCCACCCGCTCACCGAAAAGCACCATCCCGGCCAACGCCATGAAGAAGACCTGGGCGTTGGCCAGCAGCGTCGCCAGACCGGGGCCCACCAGCAGGATGCTGCGATGCCACAGCCACAGGTCGGCGGCGAATGCGGCTGCCGCGGCCGCGCACCACCACCAGACCTGGCGCGGCAGCGGGCGCCACCCGCCCCGCACTGTGAGCACGGCAGCGAGCATCAGCCCGGCGAACAGCATCCGGTAGAAGGCGGAAATGGTGGCCGGGGTTTCGGCAAAGCGCACCATCAGCCCGTTGCTGCCAATGATCGCCGCGCCGGCCAGCATCCACAGCCATGCCCGACCGTCGCGCCCTTCTTCCTGCTGCGCCATTTCCAACCTGACCCTGGACCAGACGGCGCAGCTTATCAGCGCGCCGGTGTGCGGCTCAGGTAAAGACCGCCGGGGCCACGTGCACGCAGTTGCGCCCTGCGCGCTTGGAGGCATACAGCGCCTTGTCGGCGCGCTCAATGGTCGCCCCGGGGACGCGCTCGCCGTCGCGCCGCGTGGCCACGCCCACGCTTACCGTGAGCCGGATCACATGCCCTTCCCAGGCCAGGGTCTGGCGCTCCACGGCGGCCCTGAGCTCCTCGCCCACCTGCCGTGCCGCGGCGCCGCCATGGCCGGGAAGGATCGCGAGGAACTCCTCCCCGCCATAGCGCCCGAACAGCGCGCCATCGCCCAGGGAAGCCGACAGCGTCGCGGCCACTGCGCGAAGGCAGTGGTCGCCGCAGGCGTGCCCGTAGCGGTCGTTGATGGCCTTGAACCGGTCCAGGTCCACGAACAGCACCGACAGCGGCTGGCCGTCGCGATCGGCCTCCAGGAAGCTGCGGGTCAGCCACTGGTCGATCGACCGCCGGTTGAGGCTGCCGGTGAGGGCGTCGAGTTCGGCCGACTGGCGCAGCTTGATCGCGGCGACCGCCTGCTCCACGTGCATCTGGGCGATGCGGCAGAACTCGCTTGCCAGGGCCATTTCGTCGGGGGCGAAGCCCTGGGTGCCACGACGGCGCAGGATCAACGCGCCCCAGCTGGGCGCGCGCATCTTGAGCGGGACCATTGCCTGGGTGCATGGCTCCCGGGCGGCAGAGACCGGCTGCTGCATGGCGATCCCGCCGGCCGCCTGGCGACGCAGGGACAGGTATTGTCCGCGCAGCTGACCGGCCACCTCGTCCTTCATCGCCGGTGGATCGACGAGCAACAGTTCGCCGCCATGCAGGCCCTCGGCGACCACCACCAGGGTCTCCACCGGCAACAGCGGCAGGAGCTGGTCGGCCATGACCCGGAAGCCCGTCCAGGCCACCTCCTCCTGCCCGACCTGGCGCAGCCTGGACTGCAAGGTGTTGACGAGGTCGGTCCGCGCCGCCTCGCGCAGCATCCTGCGCTCGGTATCGGCCCGCGCCAGGCGGTCCCGGTCCCGCTGCTCCCGGTACTCACTGATGCGCTGCACCAGCCCCATGGCCGATACCGTCAGGAACACGACCATCCCGAGCTGGTAGAACAGGCGCATCAGCAGCGGATCCGGCCCCGCCGCCAGGAGCTGGAACTGCTGCAGCACGGCGATCGCCAGGATCACCAGCAGCAGCGCGGCCATCAACCAGGCCATCGCCACCCGCCGCCGTCCCGCGTCCACCAGGGCGGCCAGGCTGCCCACGCCCGTCAGCAGCCATGCGACGCCCGACAGCCGGTGCCAGAACCATCCGGGCACGCCCAGGCCGGCTCCCACCAGACACGCGGCCGCCGCCGCCAGCAACGCCCAGAACAGCACCCCGCCGGCCCGGTCGACCCACAGCCCCGGCTGGTCGGCGACGACGAATTGCTGGATCAGCCGGACCCAGGTGGCAAGGAGCACGAACACGAGCGCCCAGAGACCGGCCGACTGCAGGTGGGCCAGCATCCGCAATCCGGGAACCGTATACAGATGGCCGTTGAGGGCAGCCAGCGTCGCCGCCAATACCCCGGTGCAGGTGGCCAGGGTCAGGAAGACGCGGTCGCGGGCGGCCGCATACAGGGAGAGCGACATCAGTGCCAGCATCAGCAGGCCGGTGTAGAGCGCGGTGTTCGCCACCGCCGCAGTCCGTTCCAGGCGCGCAGCCTGGTCCAGCGGGAGCACCCGCACGGCCGGAGCGCTCGACGCTGCGAGCCGGGGATGGAGCGTGGCGGTGATGGGGCCCTCCCAGCGACGCGGCAGCTCGAAGCTGTAGCCCGCCGGAAGCAGGCCCTCGGCCGGATCGGGGGCGTAGAAGCTGAGCTCCGGACTGCGCCACCCATGCGCCTCGATCCACATCGTCCGGCCTGCCTGCCGCGGCACCCACACCACCCACGGGGCAGCCTCGGGGGTCGCGGGCGGCAGTTCGAAACGGATCGTGGCCGGGCCGGGTTCCGGAGCGGCGGTCATCTGCAGCGGGATTGATCCTGCGCTGGCGCCGCCCAGGCCCGCCACCGCGCCGGCCACCAGCAGGCTCAGCAGCAGCAGCCCTCCAAGCTGCCACCATGCGCCGGCCCCCGGACCGCGCGCGCGGCTCAGCATGGCACTGCTCCTTCCTGGAACGCATCCCGCATCACCTGATCCCCCCCGATCAGCATGCCAGCCCGCGTCAATGCACGGGGGCAATTCCCGTACCAGCGAAATGGTAGCAGCATCACAGTTTGGACGATCGGCCACCGGGCAAGCCACCCGTTGCCGGCTCGGCTACACTGGCTGGTCCACGGCGCAAACCGCGCCCGCAATCCCCCGGAACGCATGACCCAGCCCAACGACCCCGCGGCAGGCGCCGCATCGGCGGCAGCCGGCAAACAGGACTTCATCCGCCAGATCGTCCGCGACGACCTGGCCAGCGGCAAGCACACCTTCATCAAGACCCGCTTCCCGCCCGAGCCCAACGGCTACCTGCACATCGGCCACGCCAAGGCGATCTGCCTGGACTTCGGCATTGCCGAGGAGTTCGGCGGCACCTGCAACCTGCGCTTTGATGACACCAACCCGGAGAAGGAACATCCCGAGTTCGTGCGCGCGATCCAGGAGGACGTGCGCTGGCTGGGCTTCGAGTGGGACAGCCTGCGCCACGCGTCGGACTATTTCGGCGTGTTCTACCTGGCCGCCGAGAAGCTGATCAGGCAGGGCGATGCCTACGTCTGCGACCTCACCCCCGAGCAGGTGCGCGAATACCGCGGCACCCTCACCGAGCCGGGCCGCGAATCACCGTGGCGCAACCGCAGCGTCGAGGAGAACCTGGACCTGTTCCGGCGCATGCGCGCTGGCGAGTTCGCCGACGGCTCGCGCACCCTGCGCGCTAGGATCGATATGGCCGCCCCGAATCTGGTGATGCGAGATCCCGTCCTCTATCGCATCCGCCGTGTCACCCATCATCGCACCGGCGA
>JAAYXJ010000011.1 GCA_012515985.1 Gammaproteobacteria bacterium | reverse complement strand
GGTACAGGTTGTAGGGAACCAGGACACTGCCATTGGACATCCGGCGTTCGCCCGCGGATTCCGAATGGATGCCGCTGTCCAGGCCGATCTGGTACGGGGTGCCCTCCGAGCAGTTCACCGACAGGGTGCCCGTGGCCGTGACCGGGGTACCGGTGGAACGGGTGTGGGTCAGGAAGTCGATGTCGGTGGGGGCTGAGCTGATCGTGCACGACTCCTGGATGACCATGCGCACCTGGAACTGCGCGGTCTCTTCCGCCGCGTGCGCGCCGGATGCGCCGGCGAGGATGAGGGCTGGAACTGCGAGGATCTTCTTGAAAGTGTTCATGGTGTCTGTCTCAGTCTGGGTGTGATGGATCGCACAGTTCGTGCGGACCAATGTCACAAAGCATACATCATGCCAAACGGCTGAAACAGCAATTTATCTATTAAAATCAAAGGGTTGCGCAGCGTGCGCAACGGTATGTTCCATCAGTGCCGGAAATCGGCGCCGCACCGGGGGCCCACCGACTCCCAAGCGCGGTGGCGTGCCGAATCGGGGCGCGCTGCTCCGGCGTGATGTGACGCTGTACGTCAGCCGGGCGCGCCTGGTCGCGCTCGGCGATAATGTCCGGATGGCAATCAACCTCAAGACCCCCGAAGAGATCGAGAAGATGCGCGTGGCCGGCCGCCTGGCGGCCGAGGTGCTGCAGATGATCGCGCCGCACGTGAAGCCCGGCGTGACCACGGAAGAGCTGGACCGCATCTGTCACGAACACATCGTCAACGTGCAGGGCGCCACGCCCGCCAACATCGGCTACCGCGGCTATCCCAAGGCCACCTGCATCTCCGCCAACAACGTGATCTGCCACGGGATCCCGGGCGAGAAGGTGCTCAGGGACGGCGACATCATCAATATCGACGTCACCGTCATCAAGGACGGCTGGCACGGTGACACCAGCCGCATGTATTACGTGGGCGAGCCCTCGGTGATGGCGCGCCGGCTGGTGGAAACCACGCGCCGGGCGATGTTTGCCGGCATCCACGCGGTGCGCCCCGGCGCGACCCTGGGCGACGTGGGCCACGCCATCCAGCAGGTGGCGGAGGCCGAGCGCTTCTCGGTGGTGCGCGAGTACTGCGGCCACGGCATCGGCAAGGTCTACCACGACGAGCCGCAGGTGCTGCACTACGGCAACCCCGGCGAGGGCCTGGTGCTCAAGGAAGGAATGACCTTCACCATCGAGCCGATGATCAACGAGGGCAAGCGCCACACCCGGCTGCTGCCCGACGGCTGGACCGTGGTGACAAAGGACCGCAAGCTCTCGGCGCAGTGGGAGCACATGGTGGCCGTGACCGCCGACGGGGTGGACGTGCTCACCCGGATCCCCGGCGACGACAACGAAGCCTTCCTCTGACCGTGCCCACTGCCGGGTCCCCGCAGGCGGGCAACGGCGGCAGGCAGGTGGATGACGCCGCCTGGGCCGCGGAGGCGCGCGTTTTCCTGGCCGAACACGACGAGGACCTTGCCCGCCGCTTCGACGAGGGCGAGGACATTGACCGCCTGCTGGCCGACCGCGCCAACGCGGTCGACGCGCACGTGCGCCAGGCCTGGGCGCGCTGCATCCCGGCCGAGGCGCCGCTGGCGCTGTTCGCGGTGGGCGGCTACGGCCGCGGGGAGCTGTTCCCGTATTCGGACATCGACCTGCTGGCACTGGCGGGCGAAGGCTCGCAGGCGGATTACCAGGATGAGCTGGGGCGGCTGTTCGCGCTGCTCTGGGACGCCGGGCTGCCGGTGGGCCATGCGCTGCGCAGCGCCGGGGAATGCACCCGCATCGCCGCCGCGGACATCACCGTTCAGACATCGCTGCAGGAGGCGCGGCCGCTGCTGGCCAACCTGGCCGAGGTGAAGATGCTCAACGAGGCGATCTCGGTCGAGCGCACCTGGCCTCCGGCGGAGTACTACGCCGCCAAGCTGGAGGAACAGCGCCGGCGCCACGCCCGCTTCGGCGACACCGCCGACAACCTGGAGCCCAACATCAAGGATGGCCCGGGCGGGCTGCGCGACGTGCAGACCCTGCGCTGGCTGGCGCGGCGGGTGCTCGACGCCCACGGCATGGAGCAGTTGATCACCCTGGGCCTGCTTGGCGTGGACGAGCACGCCACGCTGGAGCGCGAGCGGCGCACGCTCTCGCGCCTGCGCTTCGGCTTGCACCTGGTGGCCGGCAAGGCCGAGGAGCGCCTGCGCTTCGACCACCAGAAAGCCCTGGCCGCGCGCCTGGAGCACATGGAAGAGGCGGACAACGCGCTGGTCGAGCAGATGATGCAGGAGTTCTACCGCAGCGCGGCGGTGGTGCTGCGGATCAGCGAGCGCCTGGCGCAGCGGTTCGAGGAGCATCTGGAAGGCGAGGGCGGGGAGCGGCCGCTGGCAGGGGAGTTCGTCACCCGCCGCGGCTACCTGGCCGCCAGCGACGAGGTGTGGCCGGGCGGCGAGATCGACCGTGTCTTCGACCTGTTCGCGTGCTGGGCCCGGCATCCGGAAGTGCGCGGCCTGCATTCGCAGACCGAGCGCTCGCTGGCCGAGTCGCTGCATGCGCTGCCCGAGTGGCGCGACGCGGAAATGGCCGAGCGCCTGCGGTTCATGGAGCTGCTGCGCGGGCCCACGCCGGTGCGCACGCTGGAGCGCATGTCGCGGCTGGGCGTGCTGGGCGCCTGGATCCCGGAATACGCGCAGGTCACCGGCCGCATGCAGTTCGACCTGTTCCACATGTATACCGTCGACCAGCACACCCTGGCCGTGCTGCGCAACATCGCGGGCTTCGCCTCCAGTGAGCCGGACCCGCGATTCTCGGCCGCGCACGGCGTCTGGCCGAATCTGCGCAAGCCGGAGCTGCTGCTGCTCGCCGGCCTGTTCCACGACATCGGCAAGGGCCGGGGCGGCGACCACTCCGAGCTCGGCGCGGTGGACGCGCGCGAGTTCTGCCTGGGCCACGGGCTGGGCGAGGCCGACGCTTCGCTGGTGGAGTGGCTGGTCCGGCGACACCTGCTGATGTCCACCACCGCACAGAAGCTGGACATCTCCGACCCGGAGGTCATCCACGCGTTCGCCACCGAAGTGGCGGACCGCGAGCGGCTGGACTACCTGTACCTGCTTACCTGTGCCGACATCGCCGGCACGTCGCCGCGCCTGTGGAACGCGTGGAAGGACCGGCTGCTGACCGACCTGCGCACGGCGACCCGCCTGGCGCTGCGGCGGGGGCTGGAGAACCCGGTGGCGTCGGTGGAGCAGGTGGCCGAGATCCGCGAGCGCGCGCGCGGCTTCATGTCCACGCACGGCATCGGCGATGACGAAGCGGATGCCCTGTTCCTGCGCATGCCCGAGGCGGTGTTCATGCGCAGCCAGCCCGACCAGGTGGCCTGGCAGGCCATGGCGCTGCGGGGGACCGGGCCCGGCGACACCGTGGTCAAGGTGCGGCGCCTGGCCGAGGGCGCGCAGGCGCTGGAGGTGTTTGTGCATTCGCGCGACCGCGATGGCCTGTTCACCGCGATCGCGATCACCCTCGACCGCGCCGGCCTGGCCATCCAGCAGGCGCGCGCGCTGGATGGCCCCGGCGGCACCATCTTCGACACCTTCCAGGTGCTGCCCACCGATCCGCGCTACATGCCCGAGCCCGCGGCGATCGAGCGCAAGCTGTCGGCGGTGCTGGCGGGCGACCTGGACGTGCAGCCGGCGCGGCGCACCCAGCCACGGCACCTGCGGCATTTCCGGATCGTCCCGCAGATCGCCTTCAACGACACCGGCGACGGCAGCCAGACCATCTTCAGCCTGGTCTGCACCGACCGCCCCGGGCTGCTGGCCGACGTTGCCCACGTGCTGCGCGAGCAGCGGCTGCGGGTGCACGATGCGCGCATCGCCACGTTCGGCGAGCGCGTGGAAGACGTTTTCCGCCTCACCGATGAGTCCGACCGGCCCCTGGACGAAGCGCGCCAGGAGGCGCTGCGGCAGGCGCTGCTGGCCAGCCTCGACGGTGAGCCCCGGAACCAACAGCAGGACGGGCCGTGACCGGCCCACAGAAGGACCAAGCCATGGCAGACACAGAATTCAACAGCGACCCCGACAACATCTCCAACCTCCGCCACACCATCGAGTCCGCGTTCAAGCGGCGCGGGGCGCTGATCCCCGAGGAAATCGAGGGCAGCGTGCGCCCGGCGGTGGATGAAGCGCTGGACGGCCTGGAATCCGGCAAGCTGCGCGTGGCCGAGCCGGCGGCGGACGGCGACGGCTGGCAGGTCAACGAGTGGCTCAAGAAGGCGGTGCTGCTGTACTTCCGCCTCAACGAAATGGAGCTGGTGGAGGCCGAGCCGGCGCCGTTCTGGGACAAGATCGAGGCGCGCTTCGCCGGCTTCGACGAAGCCGCGTTCCGCGCCCTGGGGGTGCGGGTGGTGCCGGGCGCCATCGCCCGCCGCGGCAGCCACATGGGCCGCGACGTGGTGCTGATGCCGAGCTTCGTCAACATCGGCGCGTACGTGGGCGAAGGCACCATGGTCGATACCTGGGCCACCATCGGCTCCTGCGCCCAGGTGGGCAGCCACTGCCACATCTCCGGCGGCGCCGGCATTGGCGGCGTGCTCGAGCCCCTGCAGGCCACGCCCACCATCATCGAGGACTACTGCTTCATCGGCGCCCGTTCGGAAGTGGTGGAAGGAGTGATCGTCGGCCACCACAGCGTGATCGGCATGGGCGTGTTCCTGGGCCAGAGCACGCGCATCTACAACCGCATGACCGGCGAGATCAGCTACGGCTACGTCCCGCCAGGCAGCGTGGTGGTGGCCGGTTCGCTGCCGGCCGAGGACGGCAGCCATTCGCTCTACTGCGCGGTGATCGTCAAGCAGGTCGACGAGCGCACCCGCGCCAAGACCTCGGTGAATGAACTCCTGCGCGGCCTGGCCTGATCCCGAAACCGCCCGCCCGCATGGAGGAGCGCGCCATGCGCGCGAAGCCGCGTGAATCCCGGTGGCCCGCGGGCCGTCGGTTGCAACACCGTTGCCGAAGCCCCGTTTGCCGCCAAGTGTCACGCGGCTTCGCGCGTAAGACGCGCTCCTACAATGGGGTGCCGAGTTGCTGGAGAAAGCTGTGGTCAAAATTTACGGACTGAAGAACTGCGACACCTGCCGCAAGGCGCGCAAGTGGCTGGAGCGCTTCGGCGTCGAGCACGAATTCGTCGACTACCGCGACGACAAGCCCACCCCGGAAACGCTGGTGGAGTGGGCCGGCAAGCTCGGCGGCTTCGAGAAGATGGTCAACAAGTCGTCCACCACCTGGCGCCAGCTTCCCGAAAACCGAAGGGCCGCCGCCAGCGATGCCGAGTGGAAGCTGCTGCTGCGCGAATACCCGCAGCTGGTCCGCCGGCCGGTGGTGGTGACGCAGGATGGGGAGGTCAGCCAGGGCTTCACCGACAACGCCTTCAAGAAGCGGTTCGGCATCAACTGATCTCCCTTTCCCTGCAGGAGCGCGCCATGCGCGAAGCCGCGTGAATCCCGGTGGCCCGCGGGGCTTCGGTTGCAACGCCGTTTCCGAAGTCCCGTCTGACGCCAGGTGTCACGCGGCTTCGCGCGTAAGACGCGCTCCTACAATGAGAGGCCCAATGGAAACGAGTGCGATGTCTGACGTCCTGACCCTGCTGAACGACCTCATCTCCCGCCCGTCGGTGACACCGGACGACGCCGGCTGCCAGCCGCTGATCGCCCAGCGCCTGGAACGCGCAGGCTTCACCTGTGAGCACCTGCGCTACGGCGAGGTCGACAACCTCTGGGCCACCCATGGTGAAGGCGGTCCCGTCCTGGTCCTGCTCGGCCACACCGACGTCGTCCCGCCCGGCCCCCGCGAAGCGTGGACCAGTGATCCGTTCCAGCCCGAAATCCGCGACGGCGTGCTCTACGGCCGCGGCGCCGCGGACATGAAGAGCGGCGTTGCCGCCTTCGTGGTCGCCGCCGAACGCTTCGTCGCCGCCAATCCCGACCACAAGGGCACCCTGGCCCTGCTGTTGACCTCGGACGAGGAGGGCGACGCCATCGACGGCGTGCGCCGCGTGGCCGACACCTTCCGCGAGCGCGGCCAGCGCATCGACTGGTGCATCACCGGCGAGCCGTCCTCGCAGGAGAAGCTCGGCGACCTCATGCGCGTCGGCCGCCGCGGCTCGCTCACCGCCCACCTCACAGTCCGCGGCATCCAGGGCCACGTCGCCTATCCCGAAAAAGCCCGCAACCCCATCCACCAGGCCGCAGCCGCACTCGCCGAACTGGTCGCCCGCAAATGGGACGACGGCTACGAAACCTTCCCCCCCACCAGCCTGCAGATCAGCGACCTCCACGCCGGCGAAGGCGCCGACAACGTCATTCCCGGCGTGCTGAAGGCCACCTTCAACCTGCGCTACAACCCCAACTGGGACGCGCCGCGGCTGGAGGCGGAAGTGGAGGCGCTGCTTGAACGCCACGGACTCGACCACGACCTGCGCTGGCACCGCAGCGGCGAACCGTTCTTCACTCCCGAAGGCCCGCTGCGCGACGCCGCCCGCGAGGTGCTGACCCGGTTCGCCGGCGCCGCGCCCGAGGAAAGCACCGGCGGCGGCACCTCCGACGCCCGCTTCATCGCCCCCCTCGGCGCCCACTGCATCGAGATCGGCCCCGTCAACGCCAGCATCCACAAAGTCGACGAAAACATTCGCGTCGCCGACCTGGAAGCCCTCCCAGACCTCTACCAGCAGCTGATCGAGCAGCTCCTGTAGGCCAGCTACGCCCCCGGCGCTCCGCGGACCAGCCGATACCGCATCCGGCGCATCGCGCATCCCGTGCGCCGGCCACGCAGAACCGTCCCACGGAGCCCCGGTCCCCCCCTGCTGTTCCCCACCGAAGACGCAGACACCACCTTCCCGGTGAGCCGCGGCCTGTTGCCGGGGGTATCGCGACAAGCAATACATGGATGTATTGCGCGCGCGTCAAGGCAGGACGCCTTGCCGCGCGAAAAGCGATACCCCCGGCGGCAGGCCGCGGCGTCCCCCAGAATCCCGCGCCCGCAGCCCTCAGAGCCTCGCGCTTCCCGCAACAACGACCAGCACTATTGTCCGGCCCGCCGGTCCCCCCGCGTTATCCCCAAAAGGGAACCGGCCTCACCCATGTGCTCCATCTTCTCCATCTTCGACCTGCAGCCGGGCGACGACATCGCCTTCCTGCGTCGCCACGCCCTGGAATGCTCCGCCCGCCAGCGCCACCGCGGCCCCGACTGGAGCGGCGTCCACGTGGACGAAGGCGCGATCCTGGTGCACGAGCGCCTGGCCATCGTCGATCCGGCCGGCGGCTCGCAGCCACTGAAGTCCGAAGACGGCCGCCTGGTACTCGCCGTCAACGGCGAGATCTACAACCACCGCGAGCTCAAGGGCGAGCTGCGCAAGGACTACGCGTTCCAGACCGGTTCGGACTGCGAGGTGATCAACGCGCTGTACCGCGAAAGCGAGCCCGGTGCCTTCCTCGACCGCCTCAACGGCATCTTCGCCTTCGCCCTGTGGGACAGCGAACGTGGCCGTGCGATCGTCGCCCGCGATCCGATCGGCGTGGTGCCGCTGTACTGGGGCCACGACCGCGAGGGCCGCCTGCGCGTCGCCTCCGAAATGAAGGCGCTCGTGGACGCCTGCGCTGACGTCGCCCAGTTCCCGCCCGGTCACTGGTATGACAGCGCCACCAGCGAGCTGCACCGCTACTACCACCGCCC
>JAAYXJ010000061.1 GCA_012515985.1 Gammaproteobacteria bacterium | reverse complement strand
TTGAGTCGGGGCGCTTTCGCCACCATCATCGGGACATGCCGCACGCATGCACCGACCCCGGGCACCACGTCCACGACGCGGCCGAATTCGTCGCCGCGGTCGAGGCGGCGTGCAAGGCGCGCGGGCTGCGCCTGACGCCGATCCGCAGCTACGTGCTTGGGTTGATCGCCGAGGCCGAACGCCCGCTCAAGGCCTACGACCTGCTCGACCGGGTGCGCGAAGGCGGCGGTCCGGGCTCCGTCGCGCCGCCCACGGTGTACCGGGCGCTGGATTTCCTGCTCGCCAATGGCTTCATCCACCGGCTGGAATCGATCAACGCCTTCGTCGCCTGCCACCATCCCAGCAGCCGGCCGCATTCGGTGCCTTTCCTGATCTGCGACAACTGCCACGATGCCACCGAACTGGAGGACGAGCGCGTGGTGCAGTCGCTGGAGGCGCGTGCCCGCGCGCTGGGTTTCACCCCGCAGGCGCAGACGCTGGAAGTCCACGGCCTGTGCGCCGCCTGCAGCCGGGCGGAAGCAACGTCCGGCTAGGCGCCGTCAGAAGAACACCCGCACGCCCGCGGTCACGTTGCGTCCCGGCAGCGGCGCGAGGTGGCTGATGAAAGACGTGTGCGGCCGGGCCTCCTCGTCGAGCAGGTTGTTGCCGTCCACGAACAGCTCCCAGGCCTTACCGCCGGCCGTATCCAGGTGCCAGGCGAAACCTGCGTGCACGAGCGTGTAGCCCTCCGACTCGCTCTCGTGCTCGGCAACCCGGTCCTGCGAGCCGTAGCGCACTGCGCCCAGGTTGGCGCGCCAGGCATCATCGGCCGAACGCCACCGCACTTCCGCCCCAACGCGGGCGGGGGCAATCCGCGGCAGGTGCCCGCTGAGCGCAATCTGCGCGCTGTGCACGTGGCCGTGGCTGCCATGCGGCACCGTGAACGACACTTCGCGCGTCCCGGAGCCGGCCAGGCGGGCGCGGACCGCATCGCCGAATGCACGAACGGTCCACCGGCCGCGGTCGTCGTCGAGCACGGTCCACTGCACGTCCAGCTCGCCGCCGGTGAACCGCGCATCGGCCTGGTTCCAGATCCGCGCCGGCAGCCCGCCGTCCACCACGCCGGTTTCCGCGAGGTAGACGAAGTCGTCGTATTCGATGTGGTACAACGACGCGCTCACCAGCAGGTCTTCGTGGTGCCAGTGCATCCCGAGTTCGGCGCGGTTGGCGGTTTCCTTGTCCAGGCCGGCGTTGCCGAATTCGTAGCTGCCGGTGGCCACGTGCAGGCCATCGGAATACAGCTCCTCCGACGTGGGCGTACGCTGGGCGCGGTCGATCCCGAACGACAGGTGCAGCCGGTCCCCCAGGTGCCATCGCGCCGCCGCCGACACGCTTGCGGCGTCGAAATCGCGCGAGGGGCCCTGCACGAGGTCGATCCGGCCCTGGTCATAGCGCGCACCAAGTTCCACATCGACGCCATGGAAGCTGCGCTCGCCGATCCAGAACACGCCGGCGTCGCGTGACTTGGAGTCGGGAACGAACGCCTCGGCGCCGATCGCATTGAACTTGCGCCGCGAGAACTGCAGCCCGAATGCGCCGTTCCAGCCGCCCAGCGGCCGGTGCACGAGTTCCACCCGGCCCTCCACGCTGTCGTTGTCGAACACGGTGCCCACCGCGTTGTCCTCGAACTCCGTGTGGGTGTATTCGTTGTGCGCCAGCTTCACGCGCAGGCTTCCGAAACCGTCCATGTCGTCCAGCCCGCCCCGCACCTCGCTGCGCCGCTGGTCCATGACGATGTGCACGCCGTGGTCGTCGCCATGCCCGTGGTCGTGGTCGTCGTGGCCATGTCCGTTGCCGTCGCCGGGGTGGACATGCCCGGGCACGCCGTAGCGCGAATTGAACAGGCTGTAGCCGGCGCCGAGGAAGCCGCGATCGCCCACGTACGAGGCGCCCAGCGCCGCGCTGTCGGTGCGCAGGAAGCTGTGCGGCAGGCGCCCATGCGCGCCTTCGCGCGCATGGCCGTCGCCGTGCCCGTCGTCCGCTTCCGCGAAGCCGGGGATCCGGTAGTCGCCGGTCTCGCGGTGCAGGGCGTCGAAGTGGAACACCAGCCGGCCCGAGGAATCCGTGCCATCCAGGCGCACCATGCCGGTGCGCTCGTCGGCCACGCTGCCGGCGCGCAGTTCGGCCCGGCCTTCCAGCGGCTCGAAGGTCGTGGTTTCCGGGATCCGACCGTCGATCACGTTCACCGCGCCACCGATGGCGCCGCTGCCGTAGAGCAGGGTGGCCGGCCCCTTGAGCACTTCGATCTGGTTGGCCAGGAACGGTTCGATGGTGACCGCATGGTCCACGCTCACCGTGGACACGTCGCCCGAGGCCAGCCCGTCGCTGAGCACCTGCACGCGGGCGCCGTCCATGCCGCGGATGATCGGCCGGCCCACGCCGGGTCCGTGGTAGGAACTCTGGATCCCCGGCAGGCGATTGACGGTTTCCCCCAGCGAGGCCGCCTTCATCTCGTCCAGGCGCTCGCCGGCCAGCACCTCCACGGGCTGGGTCAGGTCCTCCGCCGATTTGGCCAGGGGGCTCGCGCGCACGATCACCGAATCCAGGTCCTTGGGTTCGGAGTGGCGCGGATCGTGCTGGTTGTCAGCGAAGGCCGGGCCGGCAAGGAGCGCGAGCAGGGCGGGGAAGAGGGGGCGGAACCTGGGGGAAGGAGGCATCGGAAAAAACGCTGGCAGATCGAAACGGAATGTTATAATGTTTCAATTCGAGGCGGAACCGCTGAAAGTCATGCCCATCCCCAATTCCAGCCTGCGCAGGGCCGACCGCTTTGGAGTGGCGGCCTCGTTCCTGTGCGCGGTGCACTGCGCGCTGCTGCCGCTGGCGCTCGCGCTGCTGCCGGCGCTGGGGCTGAACGTGGGCGGATGGATCGATTTCGACCAGGCGTTCGTGGTGTTCGCGACCGTCCTGGGCGTGACGACCCTGACTGTGGGCTACAGGCGCCATCGGGCCTTCCGGGCCTGGCTGCTGCTGGTCCCCGGGCTGGTGCTGGTGTGGGCGGGAGCATTCACGCTGCTGCACGACCATGGCCTGGCCCACGCGGTGATCATGGTCACGGGCGGCCTCCTGCTGGCGGCCGCGCACCTCGTGAACCTGCGCCTGAGCCACGCCCGCGGCGGCTGATCGGCGGGGCGCCGCGTGCTAGGATTTATCGGTTCGCACGCCAGTTCCGGCGCGCGCCAGACAACCGGATTTCCAGGAGATTTTTGATGGGCAAGGGCGATCGCAAGACCCGCAAGGGCAAGCGCTACAACTCCAGCTACGGCAACAGCCGTCCGCGCCGGCGCGCCTCCGCCACGGGCGAAGCCACGCAGGCCACGGCCGCCGCCGGCCGCAAGAGCGTGGTCAAGCCGGCGAAGAAGGTCGTTGCCAAGAAGACCGTGGTCAAGGAGTAATCCTCCCGCACCGCTGGAAACAAGGCCCGCCTCGCGCGGGCCTTTTTCATGCCTTACGCCTCGGCCGAGTGCACCCTCAGCGGGTCGCGGCGGCCTCGATGTCCGCCCAGGCGCGCAGCATGTTGCCCCCCAGGATCTTGCGGATGTCTTCGTCGCTGTAACCCCGGCCTTGCAGCGCCGCCACCAGGTTGGGGAAGTCGGCCACCGTGCGCAGGCCCTCGGGCAGGTCGCCGCCCACGCCGTCAAAGTCCGAGCCCAGGCCGATGTGGTCGATGCCGACCAGCTTCACGCCATAGTCGATCTGGTCAAGCAGCGGCTCGATGGTGATGTCCGGCACCGGGTGGGCTTCGGCCCATGCGCGCTCGAATTCCCTGCGGTCCTCCAGCGGCTCGCCCGCGGCCTCGCGCTCGGCGTTGCGGCGGGTGAATTCATCGGCGGCGATGAAGTACGCCTGGATGTCCGCGGCGGCCTGGCCGTCAAGGAACATCGTGCCGAAGGGGATCTGGATCACGCCGCCGGTGTCGGCGATCGCCCTGGCAAGCTCGTCGCTGAGGTTGCGCTCGAACCCCGGCGTGAAGTGGCGGAAGCCGGAGTGGCTGGCGATCACCGGCGCGGTGCTGGTCTCGATGACGTCGCGGGTGGTGTCGTCGGACAGGTGCGAGACGTCGACGATCATGCCCAGGCGGTTCATCTCGGCCACCACCTGGCGGCCGAAGTCGGTCAGGCCGTTGGCCTTCTTCTCCAGCGGGTAGGACGAGTCGCCCAGGCGGTTGTTGCCGCTGTGGGTGAGGCCGATGTAGCGCACGCCGCGATCAAAGAACGTCTCCACCAGCGAGAGGTCGTCTTCCAGCGGGCCGCCGTTCTCCATGCCCATGGCCAGCAGCACCTTGCCGCCCGCGCGCAGCGATTCAACGTCGCCGGGCGAGGTGACGATGGCGAACTTGTCCGGATGCCGCGCGGTGAGCGCTTCCACGGCGTCGATCTGGTTGTGCGCGTGCTGGCGCGCGGTGCCGGCCTCGTCGCGGCCGTGGGAGGTGTAGATGGCCATGAACGCCACGTCCAGCCCGCCCTCGCGAGCCCTTGGGTAATCGAACTCACGGTCCGGGGCTTCCACGCCCAGGTCGGCCCAGCGGCTGAGCAGGATGCCCGGTGCGTCGATGTGGGTATCGACGATGATCGCGTCCTGTGCGAGCTGGCGCGCGGCCTCGGGCGCGTCCTGCGCGGAAACGGTGGAGCCGGCGAACAGGATGGCGGCGGCGAGCAGGGAACGGCAGGGCATGGAATCTCCTCGAGCGGATACGGACGACTGCTGGGAAGATACGCCAATCACCGCGCCCGGATCACCCCGCGCCCGTGCCGGGCGGTATCCACCGGCTCAGGCGATGCGTTCGCCGCCGGCATGCACGCTCGCGGCGAGCTGCCCGCCCAGCCAGTAGCACAGTTCGGCCGGCTGGCGGACATTCCAGTGCACGAAGTCGGCGCGCATCCCCGGGCGAAGCACGCCGCGGTCGTCCATGCCCAGGGCCCGGGCGGCGTTGACGGTCGCGCCGCGCAAGGCCTCTTCCGGCGTCAGCCGGAACAGGGTGCAGGCCAGCTGCATCGCCTGGCGCAGGGAGAGCAGGGGAGACGTGCCCGGGTTGCAATCGGTTGCCACGGCCATCGCAACGCCATGGCTTCGCAGCGCCTCGAGCGGCGGCAGCCGGGTTTCGCGCAGCACGTGGAAAGCGCCGGGCAGCAGCACGGCCACCGTCCCGGCACGGGCCATGGCCTTCACCCCGGCTTCCGAGCTGTACTCCACGTGGTCGGCCGACAGGCCTTTGAACTGGGCCACCAGCCCGGCCCCGCCGCCATCGCTGAGCTGGTCGGCGTGCAGCTTCACCGGCAGGCCGAGGCCGCGCGCGGCTTCAAACACCCGCCGGGTCTGGTCGATGCTGAAGCCGATGGTCTCGGCGAAGGCGTCGACCGCATCCACCAGGCCCTCTTCATGCAGGCGCGGCATCCATTCGATCACCGCGTCGATATAGGCGTCGGCGCGGCCGGCGAATTCGGGCGGCAGCGCATGCGCGGCCAGGTACGTGGTGCGCACGCTGATGCCAAGTTCTTCGCCCAGCCGGCGCGCGGCCCGCAGCATGTTGCGTTCGCTGTCGAAATCCAGTCCGTAACCGGATTTGATCTCAATCGTGGTGGCGCCGTCGGACACGAGAGACCGGACGCGCGGCAGCGATTCTGCCACCAGCTGGTCCTCGCTGGCTTCGCGCACCGCGCGCACCGATGACACGATGCCACCGCCGGCGCGGGCGATTTCCTCGTAGCTCGCACCCTGCAGGCGCTGCTCGAACTCGCACGCGCGGTTGCCGGCGAACACCAGGTGCGTGTGGCAGTCCACCAGCCCCGGGGTGACCAGGCCGCCGCCCAGGTCCACCACGGTGCCCGACAGGCTGTTCGGATCGGCCGGAAGGGACGTGCGCGGCCCGGCGTATACGATCGATCCGTCACGCCATCCAAGCGCGCCGTCCTCGACCAGCCCGTAGCCGCTGTCGCCATCAAGCGTTGCCAGGCTGGCACCAATGACCAGTCCATCCCACGGGGTGCGCTGCGATTCGTCCATGCCGCGATTGTACGGAAGCCGCCGCACTACGCATCGCGCACCCGGCTTGCCACAATGCCCGCATGGACAGCCTCGCAACCCGCACCGATTCCGGCTGGCGCCTGCCCGCCGTGCCCAACCTGCATTCGCATGCCTTCCAGCGCGCCATGGCCGGCATGGCCGAACGCCGCACCGATCCGGCGGATTCCTTCTGGACCTGGCGCGAGACCATGTACCGCTTCGCCGGCCGCATGACCCCCGATACCATGCACGCGGTCGCCGCGCAGCTGTATGTGGAGATGCTCGAGGCAGGCTACGGCTCGGTGTGCGAGTTCCAGTACGTGCACCACCAGCCCGACGGCACCCCCTACGACGACCCGGCGGCCATGTCCCTGGCCCTGGTGGAAGCCGCGCGCGACACCGGCATCCGCATGACCCTGCTGCCGGTGCTGTACATGACCGGTGGCTTCGACGGCCGGCCCCTGGGCGAGCGCCAGGCGCGCTTCGGGCACGACGTCGATGGCTACCTGCGCCTGCTGGAAAAGCTCCGGGCGCTGGAAAGCCCGGACTTGCAGATAGGCGCATGCTTCCACAGCCTGCGCGCCGTGCCGGAGCCGGCGATGCGCGAAGTACTTGCGGCGGTGCCGGGCACGATGCCGGTGCACATCCACATCGCCGAGCAGGTCGGGGAAGTGCAGGATTCGCTGGCCCTGCGCGATGCCCGGCCGGTGGAGTGGCTGTATGACAACTTCGATATCGACGCGCGCTGGGCGCTGGTGCACGCGACCCACCTGACGGAAGACGAAACCCTGCGCATCGTCGCCAGCGGGGCGACCGTGGTGCTGTGCCCGACCACGGAAGCAAACCTCGGCGACGGCCTCTTCCCCCTGCGCGATTACCTGGACGCGGGCGGGCGTTGGGGCATCGGCTCGGACTCACACATCTCCATCTCCCCGGTGGAGGAGCTGCGCTGGCTGGAGTACGGACAGCGGCTGGTGACCCGGCGCCGCAACATCGCAGTGGGGATCTCGGAAAGCGTCGGGGAGACGCTGCTGCACGGTGCGCTCGCCAACAAGCCGGCCGTTACCGGGATCGATACCAGCGGCGACTGGATCACGCTTGATGACAGTGCGCCCACGCTGGCGGGGGCGACGCAGGCGGACCTCATCGACCGCTGGATCTTCAGCGGCAACCGCAGCGCGGTCGATACCGTCCACGTGGGTGGGCAGGCGCTTGTGGCTGGCGGACGGCACAGGGATCGGGATGCCATTGCCGCCCGATACGGGGCGGCCATCCGGCAGTTGCTTGCCTGAGACCGATCCGGTTTGAGGGCGCGGGGCGCCGGGCGGGGGTGCCCTCCAGTCTCCATGTCCCCCGGCCTGCGCTGCGCTCCGGCCTCCTCCTTTACTTACGCGAAAAGGCCTCCCGGCCGCGGCGGGGCCCGTCAGCTCACCGCGCAGCAACGCAATACGCACCCGTTGATAGGGACAGAAAAAAGAGCGCATGAAAATTTCCGCGCTCAGCCGCGACTAATCTTTTCGAGACCCCAAAAAGCGACGGTGCAACGGAACATGGACTCGGCGTTCAACGCCATGCTGCAGGACAACCAGGGCGCGCTCGAACGCCTCGCCCGGCGCTATGCCGGCCCCGAGGACTGGCGCGACCTCGTGCAGGA